>CAXGVD010000100.1:0-7819 GCA_964012695.1 uncultured Opitutia bacterium | reverse complement strand
TTCCTCGGCGGAGGCGGCGAGGTAGACATCGAACTTGTCCTCGAGAGCGAGTTCGAGCCCTTCTCGGGTGTGTTGCTCGTCGTCGACGATGATTACAGATGCAGGCATTTTTTGCGGAGGTTTGAGTTTGGCTCTCAGTTTCCTTCTTGGAGCAGGCGCATTCTGCGGTCCTTGCGGGGGAAGCGAAGGGTTACTATGGTGCCGGTTCCGGGTTTGCTGTCGATGCCGACGTCTCCGCCGTGGTCCCGCATGATGCGGTGGACGATCATCATGCCGATGCCGTGCCCGTCCTTCTTGGTTGTGTAGTAGGGTTCGAATACCTTCTTGGCGTCTTCCTTGGCGATGCCCGCGCCGGAGTCCACGAACTGGACGTAGACGTTGTCGTTGTCGCCCCGGGTAAGTACCTTGAGCTTTGGGTGCACGCTCATGGCGTCGAGAGCGTTACCGATGACGTTGTAGAAGACTTGCTTGAGTTGCTCGGGGTCGGCGAAGACGGCGGGGTTCTTGACGCCGGCTTCCACCTGTACGGCCACCTTGCGGGCCTTGAGTTCTTCTTCGCGGGATCGGAGGGAGTCCTCGAGGAGGGCGAGGAGGTCGGTTTCGCGGAAGTCGGGCTCGGAGGGGCGTATGGCTTCGAGGAAGTGGGCGATGATCCCGTCGAGCCGTTCCACCTCGGTGATGCAGGAACGTAAGGATTTAGTCAGCTTGGGGTCCGCCTCCGCTTTCTTCAGGCGGCGTTGCATGACTTGGAGGTGTATGTTGACGGAGTTGAGAGGGTTGCCGAGTTCGTGAGCCACGCCGGCGGCAAGGTTCATTATACCAGCCACCTTCTCGCTTTCGATGAGTTCCTCGGTGGAGATTTTGTCTTCGGTGACGTCGGAGAGGACGATGGCGAGGTTGCGTGGAGACTCGTCCCCCGAGGCGTCGGCGGAGTTGTCCTCATCGATGGGCACTGCATAGAGTCTGACATAGCGGTGTTCGGGGTAGGCGACTGAGAGTTCGCGGGTTACTACCTCGGCTTCGGGCAAGCCCTCTTTCTTGTCCATCCCGAGGGCTCGGGCGATTTCCGGGGCGGCTCGGGCGATGGTGACGGAGCCCACGGCCTTTTCTTTTAGGCCGATGAGGCGGCGGCCTTGGTCGTTGGCGTATTGAATGGAGCCGGAGCCGTCTACCACGAGGATGCCGTCCCGGATGACGTCGAAGATGGTTTCGAGCAGGCGCCGCTCCTTGGCCAGACGCTGGACGAGGATGCCAAGGTTGACTTCGTCCAAGTCGTCGAGTCGGCCTAAGACACGGTCGAGGGGATTTGCCCGGTGCTTCTGCTTCATGGGACTACGGCCCGGAGGAGCGTCCGGGCCACTTCTTGTTTGGAGGCGGGGCCGATGACAGTGGAGGAACCGTCGGAGGCGAGAAGGGTGAGTTCGTTGTAGTCAGAGGCGAAGCCGCTCCCCGGGGTGGATACGTCGTTGAGGGCGATCCAGTCGAGGTTCTTGGCGACCATTTTGCGGCGGGCATTTTCCAGACCGTCCTCGGTTTCGGCGGCGAATCCGACCAAGGTCTGCCCCGGCTGCTTGTGCTTGCCCAACTCCGCCAGTACGTCGGTATTGGGGGCGAGTTTGAGGGAAGAGGGGAAGTCGGCCTTCTTTAGCTTCTGCTGAGAAGGTTCGGCGGGGCGGTGGTCGCACACGGCGGCGGTCATTACGAGAAGTTCCGTATCGGGGAATAGGTGGAGACAGGCTTCGAGCATGTCTCGAGCGGTTTCGACGGTGGTTAAGGCGACGCCTTCTGGAGCCACGGCGGCGACGGGCCCGCTCACCAGCTGAACCTCCCAGCCGCGTTCACGAGCCGCCTCGGCCACGGCGTAGCCCATTTTCCCAGTAGACGGGTTTGATAGGAAACGGACGGGGTCCAGCCATTCCCGAGTGGGACCGGCGGTCACCAGACAGCGAATTGCGCTTGCGTTCGTCACTATTCGTCAAAGGCTTTCGTGGTTTTTCTCTTAAGGGGACAAAATGTCTCTTCACCGGAACCCAATCGTCATGGCAAACCCAAACCCGAAACGCGAAAGCATGTGGCTGAATCTCGGCTTCAATCTAGTCCTTCCTATTCTGTTGTTGCGGAAGGGGGAGGCGTGGTTCGGAGCGGAGTTGGCGGAAGCCCTTGGCGCACCGAAAGGCGGTACGGAGGTGGACTCCGTCATCCTTGCTGTGGCGGTGGCCTTTCCTGTGGGTTACGGCCTGTGGGACTTGAGAAGGCGGAAACGTTGGAACTTCATCTCGATACTCGGGGCGGTGAGCACTTTGTTGACGGGAGGCATAGGTCTTATACCAGGCGGTACGGCCTTTCTTTTCGCGGTGAAGGAGACGGCCCTGCCCGCCATTCTTGCGATTCTTACGGTGACCACCCTCCGGACCGAGAAACCGCTCGTGAAGCTCTTTCTCTACAACCCGGACTTCCTCAACGTGAACCTGGTGGAGGAGGCCTTGCGGGAGAAGGGGACGAAGTTGGAGTTCGACGACTTGCTGAAGCGTTGCACCTGGTACCTGGCTGGGTCCTTCATTCTGAGTGCGGTGTTGAACTACGGCTTGGCCCGGTGGCTTGTTACGGACGACCCCGGAGAGGTGGGCTCTCGCTACAACGAGCAAGTGGGGGAAATGATGACTTGGAGCTATGTGGTGATAAGCATTCCCTGCATGGTGGTTACCTTCTACGCCTTCTATCTGCTCGTTAAAGGCATCAAGAAATACGCCGGGCTAGAACTGGAAGGCTTGCTCCCAGGAGCGAACGAAGACAAAAGGGAAGAGTCGGAAGGGGAAAGTCGGTAGCGGAGAGCGTTCTATTTTGGGGCTATAGGTCGTATGCAGGTCCGGGATTGAAGAAACGCGGCCGACTCTTAGCCTACTCGGTGATTGGGTAGTCTCTTTGGGTAGGGCCTTGGTAGATTTGTCTCGGGCGGTGGATGCGTTGGGGGCCTTCGGCGATTTCCTTCCAGTGAGCGAGCCAGCCTGGCGCCCGGCCGATGGCGAATAGGACGGTGAAGACATCGGTGGGGAAGCCGAGGGCCTGGAGGATGATGCCGCTGTAGAAGTCGACATTGGGGTATAGCTTGCGCTTGACGAAGTATTCGTCTTGCAGGGCGACTTCTTCGAGGCGGCGGGCGATGTCGAGGATGGGGGTGGTGACGCCGAGGGCTTCTAGGGCGGAGTCGCAGGCACCTTTGAGGATTTTGGCCCGGGGGTCATAGTTGCGGTATACACGGTGGCCGAATCCCATGAGGCGGGTTTCGCCGGCTTTGGCGGACTCGATGAATCGGGAGCCGTCGTCGCCTGATGCGTGTATTTCGTTGAGCATTTGGATGACGGCCATATTGGCGCCGCCATGGAGGGGTCCCCAGAGGGCACAGGTGGCGCCGGCGAGGGCGGCGAAGGGGTTGGCTCCGCCAGAGGCGATCATGCGTCCAGTGGATGTGGAGCAGTTTTGCTCGTGGTCGGCGTGAAGGAGAAAGATGAGGTCGAGGGCTTGGGAGACGGCGGGGGGGATGGGTTGGGGGTCGGCGGGGTCGCCGAAGGATGTGTGAAGGAAGTTTTCGCAATAGCTTTTATCGGGGTCGAAGGGGACTGGAGCGAGGTTGTTACGGACGCGGTGGTGGTGGGCGGAGATGGCTCGGATTGAGGATATGATGATGGCGGCGGACTCGTCGAAAGCGGCGAGGTCCTTGGCCCGGTTGTTGGAGGTTTTGTCGGGGTGGGCGGCACCGAGGGCCTGGAGGGCGGCGGAGAGGACGGCCATGGGGTGAGCCTCGGGGGGGAAGGCTTCAATCACGGCGGATACGGAGGGGGGCAGGGTGCCGGCTTCGGAGACATGCCCGCGGAAGGTGGCGAGTTGTTCGGTGGAGGGGAGTTCGCCGTAGATGACGAGGAAGGCGGACTCTAGAAACGAGGAGTTTTCGGCGAGTTGCTCGATGGGGTAGCCTCTGTAGCGGAGTATGCCTTTCTCGCCGTCTATGAAGGTGACTTTGCTTTCGCAGGCTCCTGTGTTACCGTAGCCGTCGTCGAAGGTGATGGCGCCGCTTTGCTTGCGGAGGGCTCGGACATCTACGGCCCGTTCATTTTCAGTGCCGACGAGTATGGTGGCGTCGTAAGTTTCGGAGCCGATGCGGATGGAAGCGGTGTCGTCCATTGTGGAAAGAAGTTGGCGTTTCGGGAAGGTGGCGGTAAAAACAAAAGGCGGAACCTGTAGGAGGTCCCGCCCGAGACTTAAGAAAGTCCTATTCCTTCAAGGAAATTTCTGTAGATTTGCAAACCTTTTGCCTGACTTTTTTCGGGATGAAACTGGGTGGCGTGGCAGTTTCCAAAAGAGATTCCGGCAGTGAAGAGGCCGCCGTAGTCGGCTTGGCAGAGGGTGACGTCGGGGTTGTCGGGCCGGACGTAGTAGGAATGGACGAAGTAGAATTGGTCTTGGTCCGAGAGTCCTTTGCGGAGGAATTCGGGGGCGTGGGGCGAGAAGCGAGCGGAGTTCCAACCCATGTGGGGAATTTTGTATTCGGGGGGAAGGCGGAAGCGGGTGACTTGGCCGGGGAGGATGCCAAGCCCTGGCACGTCTCCTTCCTCGGAGTGTTCGAAGAGGACTTGGAGACCGAGGCAGATGCCGAAGAAGGGTTTGTCCTCTGCAATCCATTGTTTGACGAGGTCGTCGAAGCCAGTGGTGCGGAGATCCTCCATGCAAGTGTGGAAGCAGCCTTGTCCAGGAAAGATGAGGGCTTGGGCGTCCTTCACTTCCGCTTGGTCGGGGGAGGATACGATGTGTACGGTGGCACCGAGGTGTTCGAAGGCGCGTACGACGCTGCGGATGTTGCCGGTTCCGTAGTCGATGAGGGCGAGGGACATGTAAGGAGATGGAGTGCGAGTCCGGGTCGAGAGGGCGGAGGGACGGGGCGAACGAGAGGCTCTCGCTCAGTCCGAGAGAGTGCCCTTGGTGGAGGGGACGGCGCCGCCGAGGCGGGGGTCGGGCGTGGTTGCGGCGTCGAGGGCCCGGGCGAATCCCTTGAAGATGGATTCGGCCACGTGGTGGGGTTCCTCCCCATATTCCAGGCGGACGTGCAGGTTTGCCCGGGCTTCGTTGGCAAAGGCTTGAAAGAATTCCTTGAAGAGGTTGACGTTGAAGTCACGTACGAAGGAGACTGGAGGCTCGGCTTGGTAAACGAGGAAAGGGCGGTTCCCGAGGTCTATGGCGACGGTGGAGAGGGTTTCATCCATGGGTAGTAGGAAGAAACCGTAGCGGGTGATGCCAGTGCGGTCCCCGAGGGCTTCGCGAAGGGCTTGCCCGAGGGTGATGCCCACGTCCTCGACGAGGTGGTGGTAATCGACTTCCAAGTCGCCTTGGGCTTTGACGGTGAGGTCGAAGAAACCGTGCCGGGCGAAGAGGTCGAGCATGTGGTCAAGGAAGGGGACTCCAGTGTCGACTTCGGCTTTCCCGGAACCGTCGAGACCGAGTGTGAGTTCGATTCTCGTTTCCTTGGTTTCCCGGGTGATGGTGGCTAGGCGTGCTGTTCCCATTGTTCTATGGCGTCGAGGAGAGCTTGGATCTGATTATCGTCGCCGATACTGATGCGCAGGCGAGAGGAAGTCAAAGGGTGTTTGGGAAAGAGGCGGGTAAGGATACGCCGGTTTTCGAGGAAGCGGAAGAGGGAGAGGGCGGTTTCCGGCGAGGCATTCCCGTGGCGGGTTTTTCTTGGTTGCGTGAAGAGAAAATTGGTGGCGGAGGGGAATGTGTCCCAACCTCGGACTTGCAAGTTTTCCAGTAGTGCAGTGCGGGTGGCAAGGATTTTGGCGGTGTTTTGACGGAAGTACTCTTGGTCCCGGATGGCGGCGAGGGCGGCGGCTTGGGCGAGACGGTCTACGTTGTAGACCTCCCGGGCCTTGTGGAGGATGGCGATCAACTCGGGAGATCCGAGGGCGTAGCCGAGGCGCAGTCCCGCCAGCGAGTAGGACTTGGACAAGGTGCGGGTGATGAGGAGGCGGGGGTTGGATGCGAGGAGTGGAATGGCGTCGTGAGAGGCGAAGTCCACGTAGGCTTCGTCCGCCACGAAGACTCCGGGGAAGCGGCGGAGGACGTCGTCGAGGGTTTCGTTTGGAAAGGATATGCCGGTCGGGGCATTGGGGGTAGTGAGGTAGAAGAGATTGGCGGGGCAGGCGGCGATGGAGTCGGCGGGCAGGGAGAAATCGGACTCGAAGGGAACTTCCGCGACGGAAGCTCCTTGGAGGGAGGCGAGAACGGGGTAGAGGGAATAGCTGGGGGTGGTAACACCGATGGCTTGTTCGGGTCCGGAGAAGCAGCGGGCGCAGAGGTTGAGGAGGTCGTCTGAGCCGTTGCCGAGGATGACTTGGTCGGGGTGAAGGCTGTGAAGCTCGGCGATAGCTTTGCGGAGGGGGTTTCCCGTGGGGTTGGGGTAGAGGGGAAGCTTCTCTATTTCGTCCAAGACAGCTTGGCGGACGTCTGGGGAGGGCGGGTAGGGGTTTTCGTTGGTGTTGAGCTTGACGATGTTCTCGGCGTCCCGGGGTTGTTCGCCTGGCACGTAGGCTAAGTGTTTGCGAATGCGGGGCAGGGCAAGGTGGTCGGGCATGAGGATGGGTGGCGGAAGTAGGGGAAGCTAGTTTGGTCGGTGAGTGAGGCGGACTTCAAGGGAGGCTCCGTGGGCGTCCAGTTGCTCCATGGAGGAGAACCGGCTTATGACGGGTTGGGCCTTTTGGAGGGCGGAGAGGTCGTAGCGGATGACGCCGGAGCGGCGGAGGAAGTCACTCAGGCGCAGGCCTGCGGAAAAACGTGCGGCCCGACCGGTGGGCAAGACGTGGGAGGGGCCGGCGGCGAAGTCTCCTAGGACGGTGGGGCTGTCGTGCCCGAGGAGGATGGCCCCGGCGGTGGTGATGGAGGCGCAGAGATCGTCCAACTTTGCCTCCTCCACTTGCAGTTCCATGTGTTCGGGGGCGATGAAGTCGGCGATTTCAGCGGCTCGTTCTAAGGAGGAGGTCTCGATGACGTGGAGGCCGTTGTCGAGGGAGCGGCGAATGGCTTCTTGGTGTTTTAGGTTTTCGATTTGTTCCTCGATGGCTTGGAGGGAGCGTTCTATGATGGAGGAACAGGTGGAGACGAGAAAGACGTTTTCCTTGCCCGAACCGTGCTCGGCCTGCGCGAGAAGCGCGGCGGCGACGTAGGGCGGGCGGGCGGTTTCGTCGGCGAGGACTAGGACTTCGCTGGGGCCAGGAAGAAGATCTATCCCGACGATGCCGAAGACTTGCCGCTTGGCCTCGTTCACATAGGCGTTGCCGGGACCGAAGATTTTATCGACGGCGGGTATGGACTCGGTGCCGTGGGCAAGGGCGGCGATGGCTTGGGCGCCGCCCGCCTTGTATACTTCGTCCACGCCGCAGAAAGATAGGGCGGCTAGGAGGGCGGGTTCGATGGAGCCGTCTGGCTGGGGCGGGGTAGTGACGGCGATTTGAGGGACGCCGGCGGCCTTGGCGAGGGTCGTCGTCATGATGACGGTGGAAACCAGGGGCACTTGTCCGCCGGGCACGTAGATGCCTGTACGGCGTATAGGGTAGTGGCGTTCGCCTACGAGTCCGCCATGCGGGTTTTTAACTGTCCAGTTCCGCGGCCTTTCCTGTTGGTGGAAGGCGAGGACATTTGCCCGGGCTTCCTCGATGGCGTCCCGTTCCTCGGGAGTTAGGGATTCGCGGGCGGCGACGAGGTCCTTCACGGGGACGCGGAGGTCGGCGGGGAGAAGGGTGGCTCCGTCGAAGCGTTCGGTTAGGGCAAGGAG
>CAXGVD010000099.1:0-7821 GCA_964012695.1 uncultured Opitutia bacterium | reverse complement strand
CCCTCGTGGTCCGCATTCCCGAGAACTTCAAGCACCTCGCCGACCACGAACGCGGTATGCGTACGGATGGCTTCGTCAGCTTCATAGATTTCGGCCCCACCGTCCTGAATCTGGCGGGCCTTCCCGTACCCGAGCAGATGGACGGCAAGGCCTTCCTCGGCAAGGGGACGACTAAGGAGGAACTGGCCGCCCGCGACGAAGCCTTCGGCTATGCAGACCGCTTCGACGAGAAGTACGACTTCGTCCGCACCCTCCGCAAAGGCAAGTGGAAGTACCACCGCAACTACCAAGGCTACTACCCCGACGGTCTCCAGAACAACTACCGCTACCGCATGTTGGCCTACGCCGAGTGGCGAGAGCTGTACCTGGCGGGCAAGCTGAACTCCGCCCAAAGCCAATTCTTCGAACCACGCCCCGCCGAGCAACTCTTCGACCTCTTGACGGACCCCCATGAAGTGAAGGACTTGGCGAAGGATCCCGCCTACCGTGAAGTCCTGCTCGACCTGCGCCGACGTCTTGCCGCAAAGGTCAGGGCCATCAACGATCTCAGCTTCTATCCCGAGAGCCACATGGTGGCGAATGCCTTGAGTGACGGTGCCGCCTACGGAGGGAAACACGCCGAGGAAATCGCCGGCCTCGCAGACATCGCCGATCTCGCCCTGCTCCCCTTTCCCGAGGCCGAGGCAAAGCTCGCCGACGCCATGAAGAATAAGAACCCGTGGCGCCGCTACCATGCCTGCATGGCGGCTGCTACCATCGGCGAACCCGCCCGCTCGCTCGTTTCCGTCGCCAAAAAATTGCTGGTCGACGAAAACCACATCGTTCGAGTGCGAGCCGCCGAGTTCCTCGGGCGGCTCAAGGTCGTCGACCCGATGCCCACCCTCGTCGGCGTCCTTAACCAAAGCGAGTCCCGGCAAGTCGTCCTTCTTACCTTCAACGCCGTCGCCTACCTTCGGGACCACTGCGGTCACCCCTTCGACCTCTCCCAAGTGAAACTCAAAATAAAGGCCGGAGAAAGCTACCGCCGTATCGACTACCTTTCGGGCAAGCAAAGGCCGTGAAGAGGAGGTAGGGTGGGGAGCCTCAGGTTAAGCAAGTTTGTTTGTCGACGTTCGGGAGGCGTTTCACTTTTACAGGGCAAGATGACGGTCAGTGCCAAGGGAATTGAAATGATTGCTCTGGCTTCTCCGTCCGCCGAGCGAACGTTGTTGCGGAAACACTTCTGGCTCAGTGCCGCCGAAGCCAAACTGGTGGAAGCCCCGCTATTGGCGTGACTGGTTGCGATAGCGGCTAACTTCTCATGAAGGGCTTGTTTCCATTCTTGGTTTTTGTAGGGGGCTTGCCCGTTGGGTTTTCCCAGGTCGGTTTGTCGGAGGGCGAAACCGTAGCCGATGAGGCCACCTCATGGGGCTTGCCGAGTATTCTCGACTACCCCGCCTTTCAGGCGGAGCAGGTCAACGCGGGTCGGCAGGTGGTTCGTTTGGTGAAGGCGAAGGAGTTTGCGATGGCGGAGAAGGTTTTGCGCGGCTTGGAGAAACGATTTCCGCAGTCGGCTGCAAGCCACTACAACTTGGCTTGCCTGCTGGCCTTGACGAAACGTCCCGACGAAGCCTTCGCCTGCTTGGAGCGCTCGGTGGGGCTCGGCTTCCGTAATCCCGGACACCTTCGCAGAGACCCCGACCTCGCCGCATTACGCGCCGATGAGCGCTTCGCTGAAGTCCTTGCTGCGGCCACTGAGCCTTACGAAGGTAAAACTTGGCCGAGCTTTCCAAAGCCCGAGCCGGCCGCGATTCGGGACGGAGAAGCCTTGGTGACCGAGAAGAATTTGGGCTACGATCCTCGCTCCGGTTTGTTTCTGGTTCCCCTGCGCTCTGGAGAGGGTGGGGGAGAGAGCCCCGTGTCCACCCGCAAGGACGAGGTTGGCGAACGGCTACGCCAATGGTTCGGCGAAGGAACTGCGGCGGGCAACCACGGAGATTTCTACGACAACCACGACGCCGATCACTCAAACATGAACTTCCGTGCCTGCCCGCAGTTGACCCGTATCGAATACGGTGCTGCCATTCGCGGGCGCCGCCTGCATTCGGGCTGGCAGGGAAACTTCCTATTCGACGGCATCGTCTTGGGCAACTCCTCCACCGCCTTAACCCAAGGACCGAACTGGCGCAGCCAGGCTCGCTTCGCCATGACCCGTCCCAACGGCGCCGCCAAGCTCGCACTCCACTACGCCCGTAACCACCTTTACTTTTACCCCGAGCACAAGGACCACGACATCGGGCGAGATGGCAAGGATGGCGGTGGTTACGGCGACGTCTTTCCAGCCAATGTCCCCTACCTCGTGGTAAGCCAAGGCTCCTCCGGTTCGGACCGGGCCTTTATGGACGCCTTCGCCGCCGCCCTCGCCGCCCTGCGGCCGGAGGTAAAGGGGGCTCTGGCCCGCAACGGCCTTCTCATGTCCGCTCTCCAAGCCGTCTTCCGCCGGAGCAACCGGAATGTGAAGGTGGACGAGGACTACTTTGCAGGGCAAGCCCACCCGACCGTCTTCGCCGCCGCCAACCTCGACCCTCTCGCTATGGTCCGGAGGGCTCACGAGCTCCGGGCCAACTCTCTTCCGCCGCTCGCCCGTTTCCAAGTGATCCGGGAGGACGAGCCTGTTATCGATCGCGATTTCTTCGACTTCCTTCCCCACCAACGCCTTTTCGATACGCCCTGCGCCGTAGCCCGGGTTTACAAGTCCTCGGCCTCGGCCCTCCACTTCACCTTGGACGCTTCCGCCTCCCGCGACCTCCACGATCGCCTGCTCCGCTACCGCTGGGAAATTTTGCGTGGAGATGCCGAGCGCATCGATATCAAGAAGGCGAACGCCAACGGAAGCGTGGTGGATGTCATGGTTCCCTGGCACGAGCGCCGCCCTGTGACGCCTGGTTCCAAACTGGAATCCAACCGCGTGGACCTTGCCCTTTTCGTGAGCTCCGGCGGCCCATGGTCCGCCCCCGCCTTTTTCTCGGTGTATTGTCCCGACAACCAGAAGCGCATCTACGACGACCGCGGACGCCCCCTCTCCATCGACTACTCCCTCCGCCACTACCACGACCCCTTTATCGAGCACGCCCGCAATTGGCGGGACGAGTATCACTACCATTCCGAGACAGGCGAACTTCTTGGCTGGACCCGCCACCGTCAAGGCCAGGACCCGCAGGAATTTACCCCCGAAGGCCGTCTTGTTCTTACCAAGGACGAGAACGGAGACCCCACGAAAACCTCCGCCGTCCGCTACCTCCCCGGACAAGGCTCAGGAAACAAGATTGTGGTCCGGCAAGTGGTCGTGGAAGAGTAAAGCCCGGACCTTGTTTCAACGCTTGCACCGCCGCGTTTCGAGACGGTTTGAAAGGACGAAGCCTGCCCGGGGCCGTGGAAGACATTAGTCAGTTGCGGGATCTCGTATGAGAGTCGCCGTAATGGACTCTTCCGCCGCCCTCGGAAAACTTTTTTTTGAAAAACCTGTCTTAAAAGAGCACGGCTCGCCTATTAGCTCTCAAATACCTGGTGAGCGATTGGGCAGATTCTCTCACCTTTTAAGGGTAGTTGCAAAGGTGGGCGCGCGGTCTGGGCAGGCCGCGCGCCTTTTTTTAGCGAAAAGCGGCTTTTAAGAGTGGAGGAGAGTCAACGAATGGCAAAGTGCGAGGACGGGCTTGGGCCGTGTAGGACTTACAGGGTCTATTACTTGATAGCCGGGATTGCCCTCCTTCAATCGGTTGCCAGCTTGAAGTCTTTCACGCCGGTTTGTTTGGCGATACTCATGAGGTCGAGAACCTTGGCGTAGGGTAGGTCTCGGTGGGCTCGGATGAGGAGGCGCTTGGGGGCGAGGTCGCGGAGGGCGTCGGGCAGGACCGCTCGTTTCACAGCTTTGCCGTTCAGGGTGAGATTGCCCTCGGCGTGAGCTTCTAGGACGGCTGGTCGATGGCCATGTTGAAGCCGACGTGGTGGGAGGGGGACCTTGGCGTCGACGTGAGCTTCGAGGACGGCTGCTTTGGGGGTGGAGAGCGGAACGGCTCCCGCTTGCATGTGTTGGAGGCCGGGGCCAGGGCGTTGGGAATAGAGCCGGTGTAGCTTGACGTGGCGGCTTTCCAGGGAGCTTTTCTTGCCCGCGAGGATGAGGTGGCGCACCTGTGTACGTGGGTCGAGGAGGTCTCCGGTGGCGGCCAGAAAGGTGGCTTCCTTACCTTTTTCGAGGGAGCCGAGTTGGTCGGCCACGCCGAGCATTTCCGCGGGACGCAGGGTGATGGCTGCGAGGGCGTCCTTGCGGGAAAGGCCGTAGGGGACGACATGGGCGGCATGATAGGGCAGGTTCCTTTGGTCGGCCGCGGTCCAGGAGCCGAGGCGCATACCGATGGCGAGCTTCACGCCCGCGTTTACCAGCAAGCCGGGCGCCCGGAAGTGGACGTCGTGAGGATCAAAGTCGCGGGCGGGAGAAGTGAATACATGTTGGAAGATGACGGGCACTTTCTCTTCGGCCAAGAGATCCGCGGCCTGCCAGGCGTCCTTAGCCCCGGCTAGAATGATGCGGAGTTTGCGCCGCTTGGCCCACGCCACCGCAGCCTTGATTTGACGCAGTTCGTCGGCGTGTACCATAACGGGTTTTTGCTTTTTGCCGGAGAGGAAGGGGAGCATGGCTTCCCAAGCGGGAACAACGTCGAAATCACCGCCGCCGGCTTCCTTGGCTTGGGCGTAGGCTTCGGCGTCGTCGAAGAACTCTTCGATTTTGGCTAGGAGTTTCTTCCTGTTCTCGGCCTGCTCTTCGAGAGGTTTCTTCTTGGAGGATGTGTCGAGGGAGAGGCCGGGCCACCATAGGTGGAGGGCTACGTGGCGTTTGATGGTCATAGCTTCCACGCCCCAACCGTCTAGCTTGACCAAGCCTGAGACCCCCGAAACCGCACCCCCCATGGGAGCCACCAAGGCGTGTCCGATGCCGTTTGCCCGAGCTACGGGGATGAGTTCGGAGTCCGGGTTTACCGCGGTCCAGGCTTCCACGTCGGGAGTGAACTCGCCTACTTCGCTGAAGTCTCTGGTAGGCCGCAGGGCGGAGATTTCCGCCAAGCCGAGGGAGGATGTGGGGCTGATGAGGGCGGGAAAGATTTCCAAGTCCCGCCAGTTCACCACTTGAACGTCATGGGCAGGTTTCGCGGGGCCCACGTCCAGGATGAGCCCGTCCTTAACCAGAAGGCTACCGGGACGAAAGGTTTCACCTGAGACGGTGTGGACCGCCTTGGCGTGATAGACGACGGAAGCGGAACCTTGGGCCGATGCCACTGGCCGCAGGATGATGAAAAAGGAGGTGAGAAGAACGCCCGCCAGGACGAGCCAGCCAAGCTTGTCTTCTTCCGCCTGCCGCTTTCCGTTTTCCCTTCTCATCGGCGTGTCCTCCTGAAGTCGCGGAGGTGGGAACCGGAGCAACAGGCATTTGTGCGGCAACTATGGGAACGAATGTCGGAGGCGTTTTCCAGTGAGAGGCGGAAAAAGGCGTCCTTGGCGGCTTTCGGAGCACCCTCGTCGGCTCCGAGCCCGAGGGCCTTTTTCGCCTTGGAGAGGAGGGCTTTCCGTTCTTCGTGGCGGGCTTCGGCTGCGGCATCAGCATCGGTTCGGTCGTATTGCTTCACCCCGTCCACCCAAGTTTCCAGGCAAATGGAAGCGTAGTGTAGCGGGTGGCCGGACCAGAGGGCGAAGTCGGCGTCCTTGCCGGGCTTGATGGATCCGGTGAATTCCTCAACACCCAATTGCTTGGCGGGATTGAGGGTGACGAACTTTAGGGCTTCGGTTTCCTCCAAGTTGCCATACTTCACGGCCTTGGCGGCTTCCAGGTTGAGGCGTCGTGCGTGGTCTGCAGAATCGGAGTTGAAGCTGACGATGACGCCTCGCTCATGCATGATCGCACCAGCGTAGGGTATGGCGTCATAGACCTCGAATTTGTAGGCCCACCAATCTGAAAAGGCTGATGCTCCCGCTCCGTGGGCGGCGATTTCGTCGGCCACTTTGTAGCCTTCCAGCACGTGCTGGAGGGTGCCTACCTTAACGCCGAAGCTTTCCATTGTGCGTAGGAAGACTAGGATTTCGTCCTGCCGGTAGGAGTGGCAGTGGATGAAGCGTTCTCCCCGGATGATTTCCCCGATTGCCTCCAGTTCCAGGTTGGGGGCGGGAGGAGCGCCTTTGCCGGCGGCGGCCCGCTCCTTTAGGGCGAGGTGGCGTTTGGCGGCGGTGAAGCGGTTGGCGAAGAAGGTTTTCACGCCCATGCGTGTCTGAGGAAAGCGGGTGACGTGCTTGTCTCCCCAGTTCGATTGCTTCACGTTTTCGCCGAGGGCGAACTTGATACCCGCAGGGGCTTGGGCGAAAATCATTTCGTCTGGGGAGGCCCCGAGGCGAAGCTTGATTACCGCGTTCTGCCCGCCGATGGGATTGGCCGAGCCATGGAGCAGGTTGCAGGTGGTGACCCCTCCAGCCAGTTGCCGTTCCACGTTTACGCTTTCGGAGTTCACCACGTCCCGGATGCGGACCATGGCGGTGGAGGGGAGGGTGGACTCGTTCACCCGGCCGAGAATCATGGAATGGCTGTGACAGTCTATGATGCCCGGGACGAGGTGCTTGCCCGTTCCGTCCACCACGCGGGGGTTAAGGCCAGCGGGGACCTTCAGGTTGCGGCCGACGGCGAGAATTTTCCCCCCGACGGCGAGGACGTCGGCCTTCCGAATGACACCGGCTTTCTCCAAGGTCCAGACGGTGGCGCTGCGCACGAGCACGGCGTGGGGCGCGGCCAAGGGTTTGCGGGTTTCGGCGGTAGAACGGGCGGAACGTTCGGCCAGAAGCTTTCTAATTCCTTCCTTCTTTTTGTCGGGCTTCGGCTTTTTCGGTTCGGCGAGGTGATGGGGGTAGCGACGTCCGTTGACCCAGGTTTCCGTTACGGCGGAGCCTTCCTCGAAGTAGCTCCCTCCTTGGACCACCGCTAAGTTGGCTAGCTTGCCCGGTTCGATGGTTCCAAGCAGGTCGCCCACGCCGCATAGTTTGGCGGGTGTAGTGGTGAGGGCGGCGAGTGCGTCTTCCTCGGAGAGGCCGCGGTCGATGGCTCTGCGCAGGTTTTTGCGGAAGTCGACAAGACCTGCTTGGTTGCTTGTGGTGAAGGCGATTTCCCGTTCCGCTTCCCTGAGCAGGGCGGGGTTGCTCGGGGCGTAGTCCCAGTTGCGGAGCTGTTCGAGCGAGACTTGGTTCCAATCGTCCTCCTCGGGCATCTTGACGAGGGCGGGAAAGTCCAGCGGGACGACGAAGCTTGCGGCGGCCTTGGCCGCGAGGTCGAGCCGGCTCCATTCCTTGCCCGTGGCCACGAGGACGGGCTTTAAGCCGAATTCCGCAGCCACCTTGCCTGCACGGTGGGTCATGAGGACGCTTCCGGGTTCGAGGAAGGCTCGGGCGGGGTTTTGCTTCCGCAGGATGCCTTGGAGGGCATCCAAGGCGGGGTTAAAGGGCGGGCGGGGCGAATCGTTCGGGTGTTTGGCGTGGCGGGCGGCAAGCTCCGCGTGGTGACGGGCGTCAAGTAAGGTTTGGCGGAGGACGGCTACGGCGCCCATGAGTGAGTGCGGGTAGGAACCGTCCTCGTTCCAAGTACCGCTACCGACGTCCAAGGCGATGCATTGGGCCGCCTCGCCCGAGAGAATAGCCTCGTTGGGGTCGCCCGCTTGAAGCAAGGTCACGAAACTCGTGCCCCGAAACAAACCCTGAGCTGGAACGGCGTGGGCGGCGGCGTAGCCAAGTTTGCGCAGGGCGTTGAGGCCCTTG
>CAXGVD010000098.1:0-7929 GCA_964012695.1 uncultured Opitutia bacterium | reverse complement strand
CGTTCTCCCGTCTTCGCTCCCTTGCGCAACCTGCGGCTCATCGTTGTGGACGAGGAACACGAGCCGGCCTACAAACAGGAGGAGACTCCGCGCTACCACGGCCGCGATGTGACCGTCTATCGTGCCATGCTCTGCAACTGCCTCTGCGTTCTCGGAAGCGCCACCCCGTCCCTAGAGACAATACGAAACGTCCGCGGCGGCAAGTATGGCTTGCTGGAGCTGACCAAGCGGGTGGATGGCCGCGAACTCCCTGTCATGCACGTTGTAGACATGCGCCGCGAAGCCCTCCGCCGTGACACCAATCTCGTCCTCTCCCGCCCCTTGGTGGAAGCCCTGCGCGGACGTGTCGAAGCGGGAGAGCAAAGCATTCTCTTCCTTAACCGCAGGGGCTTCAACACCACCATGCTTTGCCCCGACTGCGGTCATGTCGAGCAGTGCAAGAACTGCAGCGTCTCCATGACCTACCACCGCACCGACTCAGCCCTCCACTGCCACCTCTGCGGGCACCGCCGAAACTCGCCTCGCTTCTGCCCCGCCTGCAACTCCATGGAGATTCGGCGAAAGGGGCATGGTACCCAGCGGATCGAGGATCTTACCCGAGAAGTCCTCCCTAAGCGAGCTACCGTTGTCCGCATCGATGCCGACGTGATGCCCCGCAAAAACCTCTTCCGCAAAATCCTCGACGATTTCCGGCGCGGCCGCATCGATGTCCTTGTCGGTACCCAGATGATCGCCAAGGGCCTGGACTTTCCGAATGTCACCCTCGTGGGAGTAATCGATGCCGACCTCCCCCTCCGCATGGAGGACTTCCGCGCCTCAGAGCGTGCCTTTCAACTTCTCGTCCAAGTGGCGGGCCGAGCAGGCCGAGGCGACCGAGCCGGGGAAGTGTACGCTCAGTCCTACGCCCCCCACGCTTCCTGCATCCAGTACGCCCGGCAAGCGGACCTCGCCGGCTTCCTTGACGACGAGCTCCAGCAACGCCGGGAATTCGCCTACCCCCCGTACCGCCACCTCGTCCGCCACCTCTTCCGCTGCCGAAACGAAGAAAAAGGTTTTTTCTACGCCGAGCAGTGGCGCAAAGCCCTCGAAGGCAATCTTCCCGCCGACGTGGACGTCCGCGGCCCCGCTCCCGCCCCCATCGAGAAAATGAAAGGCTACCATCGTTGCCACCTCTGGTACTTTACCGAATCGGCCTCCCGCCTCGTTCCCGTCCTCACCAAGCTACTCGAAACCTTCCCTATGGACCCCGATGTCCACGCCGTCCTCGACGTGGACCCCGTAAACCTTGGTTGAAGTGCAGACGGCGGCGGCCCTATGCGTTACTCCCGACTACGGCTTCCGCGAGGGCTTCCACGCAGGGGATTTGGGCGGTGGGTCTGATGCCGTGGCCAAGGTTGAAGACGTGGCCGGTGTGAGGGGCCATACTGGAGAGGAGTTCTTGGGCGGCGGTTCGTACGGATTGGGGGTTAGTGTCGAGAAGGGCGGGGTCGAGGTTGCCCTGTACGGAAAGACTGGCGGGGAGTCGGTTTTTGGCTTGCGCGAGGTCTAGGGAGTGGTCGAGGGCGAGGCAGGCGGGGGCGACGCTTGCGAGGGCTTCTAGACGGTGGCCTGAGTCCTTGGCGTAGAGGATGAGGGGGAGTTCGGAACGGAGTTCTTCAACTAGCCGGCGTATCCAGCGGAGGGAGAGGCGTTCGTAAAGGGGGTCCGGGCAGAGGGCTCCCCAGGTGTCGAAGATTTGGATGGCGTCGGCGCCGGAGCGGGCTTGCATGCGGAGGTAGTCGAGGAGGGTTAGGGTGAGTTTCTCCATAAGGGACTCGAAGGCAGCAGGTTGCTTTTCGGCGAAGGCGAGCGCACGGGGAAAGCCTTCGGATGACCCGCCTTCGATGGAGTAGCAGGCGAGGGTCCAGGGGGAACCGCAAAAGCCAAGGAGGGCGGTTTCTTCGCCGAGGTCTTGGCGGAGGAGGGTGAGGGCTTGGCCTACGTAGGCGAGACGTTCGGAGGCGCCTTCGGTCCGGAGGGCGTCCACTTGTTCTGGAGTTTGGACGGGGTAGTCCATTTGTATGCCGCCTTGGTCGCGGAAGCCGTAGGGTTGGCCCATGGCTTCAGGGATGACGAGGATGTCGCTGAAGACGATAGCGGCGTCCAGAGGGAAGCGACGTAGGGGTTGGAGGGTGACTTCGCGGGCCAGTTCGGGAGTGCGGACCATTTCAACGAAGTCGTGCTTTTCCTTGAGTGCCCGGTACTCGGGGAGATAGCGTCCGGCCTGCCGCATTATCCAGAGAGGGGGGCGATCGAGGCCTTCGCCTGCGAGGGCCCGGAGGAGGCGTTGACGTGAGGTCATGCTAGCCAGTCTTTGGTGGGGAGGAACTCGGTGTAGAGGCGTTCCTCGGGGGAACCGGGTTCGGGGGTCCAAGAGTAACGCCAATTCACCTGCGGGGGGAGGGACATTAGGATGGATTCTGTTCGCCCTCCGGATTGTAGGCCGAAGAGGGTGCCGCGGTCGTACACGAGGTTGAACTCGACGTAGCGTCCTCGGCGGTAGAGTTGAAACTCCTTGTGTCGGGCTTCGTAGGGATGGTCGGCTCGGCGGCGGAGGATGGGGAAGTAGGCGGTGGGGTAGGCGTCCCCGACGCTGCGGAGGAAAGCGAAAGCTTGTGCGAAGCCACCCTCGACATAGTCATCGAAGAAGATTCCGCCGATGCCTCTGGCTTCGTTGCGGTGTTTGAGGTGAAAGTAGTCGTCGCACTGTTTTTTGAGGTGTGGGTAAAGGTCATCGCCGTATGGAGCGCAGGCGTCTCGAGCGGCTTGGTGCCACGCTGTGGCGTCTTCCTCGAAGCCGTAGTAGGGGGTTAGGTCGAAGCCGCCGCCGAACCACCAGACGGGGGCTTGTCTCTCTGGTTCGGCGAGGAAGAAGCGCACGTTGGCGTGGCTAGTTGGGGCGAAGGGGTTTATGGGGTGAAGGACAACGGAGACGCCCATGGCCCTGAAGGGAGCGCCGGCGAGTTCGGGGCGGTTCTCGGTGGCGGAGGGTGGCAGAGTGTCGCCCCGGACATCGGAAAAATTGACGCCGCCTTTCTCCAGAATTTCACCATCTTCCAAGGCGCGGGTTCTGCCTCCGCCTCCTTGTGGCCGATCCCAGTCGTCTTCGCGGAGTCGGAGGCTGGGGTCGAGTCGGTAGGCTTCCGAGGCGATGCGGTCTTGAAGGTCGAGCAGGTAGGAGCGTACGGCTTCGGGTTCGGGGTCGGGCGCGTTCATGGGACGCGGCGCATAGCCTGGGCGACCAAGGGCAGAGTGGAAGAAGGGCCGGGGCTGAGTCGCCGGTTATTCTTCCTCCTCTTCGGGTTCGCGTTCGAGAAATTCCTTGGCTTCCTCGAGGGATTCGCAAATGCCCCAGTCTTCCGCGCCGTCCAAGTTGTTCCACATCTCAGCGTCTTCGCCGAGGGCTATAATGGCACCGCGCATGGCGAGTTTCATGTCGGAGATTTTCTCTGCGAATTCTCCCACGACTTCCACCGCTTCCTCGCCCACTTCCTCGAGGGCGGAGACGTCGATGATCATCTTCTGGAGACCGGAGTTTATGGTATTCCTGATGCGGGAGTCCGTGTTCTCTTGGATGTCGTTGATGATGAAGTTTGTGAGTTCGGCCGGAAGTTTGAAATAGAGGAAGTCGTCGATGGTATTGAAGTAGCGGGCGGAGGAATCGAGTTGCATGACCTCGTAGAGAGTGGCCTCAGTCTTCACCTTGTCGAAAGGTTTGGAGAGACAGTCGTTGAAGCCGGATTCGATGGCTTTGGCCTGGGCGGCTTCGTCGCCTTTAACGATCATGCCGATGACGGGGGTGCTGAGGACGTTGTTCATGGTCTTCAGCTTGCGGCGAAGATCCACGGCACCGTCGTCGGGCAGGGCCATGCTAATGAGGATGGCGGAGAAGGAGGAGCGTTCGCAATGAGCGATGGCTTCGGCTTCGCTTCCGGCGCCTTGAACGCTCCATTCGTTGGATTCGGCGATTACCGCGAGCTGCTTGATGATGTTTGGGTGGTCGTCCACGACGAGGAGGGACACGCCGCCTGAAGCGGCATCGCCTTCCCCCGAGTTGGCTGCGGCGGGCTGGAGGCCTTGGGAGGCGATGCGGTTCATCCGGTAGAGGCGTCTGCCGAGGGTGCGGATGATTTTGATGGCGACCTTGGGGTTCTTGGTGACGATGTCCGCGAGGGTTTCCTCGACGTGGCGGACACTGCTGGGTGTCTTTGCCCGGATGGTGGCGTCACGCTTCATCTTGAGGATTTCGCTCAGTTCCCCGAAGATGGAGCCGGGGGTGTCGATTTCGGTGAGAATGCGGCCGTCTCGGACGACTTCGAGGCTTCCGCTCTCAAGAATGCAGAAGCCGGTGCCCAATTCGCCTTCGGGTAGGACGACGTCTCCGGGTTGGTATTCGGCTGATCGGATCATGGCGATGAATGGGTTTCGGGCTTTCTGAGAGAGGTGGAAGCAGGTTTCACTTAGGGGGGTTAGATGAATTCGTTGACAAGATTTTCGAGCATTTCCTGTCTGCCGGAGGGGAGTTCGCCGGGTTCGTTGGCGAGGGCGTGGGCTTCCAGTTCCGCCATGGTGACTTGTCCGGACTCGATGCGGGCGCCGATGCCGTCGTCCCAACCGGAGTAGCGTTGCTTGACGAAGTCGGCTAGGCGTCCGTCGGCCCGGATGGCGGCAGCAGCCTTGAGTCCGCGGGCGAAGGCGTCCATACCACCGACGTGAGCGTGGAAGAGGTCAATGGGTTCGTGGGACTCGCGGCGGCGTTTGGCGTCGAAGTTGAGCCCGCCCGTGGTGAAGCCTCCCATATCGAGGAGGATGAGCATTATTTTTGTGGTGTCGTAGACGTTGGTGGGGAATTGGTCGGTGTCCCAGCCGAGGAGTTCGTCGCCCGCGTTGGCGTCGATGGAGCCGAGGGCGCCTGCAGCGGCGGCCACGGTGAGGTCGTGTTCCACAGTGTGACCGGCGAGGATGGCGTGGTTGGTCTCGATATTGAGCTTGAAGTGGTCGAGTAGGTCGTACTGGCGGAGGAAGTTGAGGCAGGCGGCGGCGTCGGAGTCGTACTGGTGCTTGGTGGGTTCCTTGGGCTTGGGCTCGATGTAGAACTGTCCTTCGAAGCCGATTTCCTTTTTGAAGTCGACGGCGAGGTGGAGGAGGCGGGCGAGGTTGTCCAGTTCGCGGGAGAGGTTGGTGTTGATGAGGGAACCGTATCCTTCGCGGCCGCCCCAGAAGGTATAGCCTTCGCCGCCGAGGCGGTGTGTGGCCTCGATGGCCTTCTTAACTTGGGCGGCGGCGTAGGCGAAGACGTCGGGGTAGGGGGAGGTGGCGGCGCCCATGGCATAGCGGTTGTGGGCGAATAGGCAGGCGGTGCCCCAGAGGAGCTTCTTTCCAGTGGCGTCCTGAAGGCTTGCAAGCTCGTCCACCACGGCCTCGAAGGCTGCATTGGATTCGGAGAGGGAACCGAGTTCGGGGGCTATGTCGCGGTCGTGGAAACAGTAGTAGTCAATGCCGACCTTGTCTAAGAACTCGAAGAAGACTTGGGCGCGCTTCTTGGCGTTTTCGACGGAGTCGGAGCCATCATCCCAAGGCATTTGAGCGGTGCCTCCGCCGAAGGGGTCGGATAAGGGGTTGCGCATGCAATGCCAATAGGCGGCTCCGAAGCGGAGGTGGTCCCGCATGGCTTTGCCTTCCACTTCGGCGTCGGCTTCGTAGTGTTTGAAGGCGAGGGCGTTCTTGGAATCAGTTCCTTCGAATTGGATTTTTGAGACTTCGGGAAAGAACTCGGACATGGTCTGGATGCGTATTGTTTGGTTGTTGGAGAAGAAGGGAAGTCAGGAAGGGAAATGGGGAAGGTCTTCGCGACCGAATCTTGGAGGCGTAACTATTTCCTCGCGCGGGCGAACAGGTCAAGCGGGAAAAGCATGGCGGGCGGGCGGTTCCAAGGGCTTGACGGGTCTGCGGGGAAACGCTTGCCAAAACCATTTTTACGTCATGCTCTACGAAAATTTATCATGCGATACGACTTCCTTGTGATAGGCGGCGGAAGTGCTGGTTACGCGGCGGCTCGAACGGCTTGCGAATTGGGAGCCCGAACCGCCGTGGTGGACGGAGCGGGCGAGCTGGGCGGCCTTTGCATACTGCGTGGGTGCATGCCGTCCAAGACCCTGATCTACTCCGCTGAGGTCTTGCACTTGGCCCGCATGGGACGGGTTTTCGGGTTCGATGCAACCGAGCCGAGGGCGGACCTCGCCGCAATGCAGGCCCGCAAGCGCGAGGTGATACGGGAGTTCGCTGAGTATAGACAGGGGCAGTTGTCGGACGGACGCTTCAGTTTGTACCGGTCCCAAGCCGCCTTCCGCGACTCCAATTCCGTGGAGTTGGCCGACGGTGCGGTTTTGGAGGCGGGGAAGATTCTCGTCGCCACTGGTTCCGAGCCGAACGCACCCAACCTTTCCGGCTTTCTGGACACTCCCTTGCGGACCAGCGACGACGTGCTCGATTTAGAGGAAGTTCCCGAGGAAGTCATCGTGCTGGGCGGCGGAGTGATTGCCTGTGAATTGGGTCAGTTTCTTTCTCGGGTGGGGGCTCGGGTGACTATGATTCAGCGCAGTCCGCGCCTATTGAAGGAGTTTTCGGCCGAGGCCTCGGCGGTCGTCGAGCAAGCTTTTCGGGACGAAGGCATGGAGTTGTTCCTTGGGACTTCGCTGGAAGGTTTCGAGAACCTTCCCGAGGGAAAGGTTCGGGTACGCTTCTCACAGAATGGGAAAAGCCTGACTAGGGACACGCGCTACCTGTTCAACGCCCTCGGCAGGCGGCCCGCGACAGATGGCCTGAACCTCGTGGCCGGAGGCATCAAGACCTTACCGAGCGGACACCTCCGAACCAACGCCCACCAGCAAACCACCAACCCGTCCGTTTATGCGGCGGGGGATTGCTCGGGGCCTAAGGAAATCGTCCACGTAGCCATTCGTCAGGGCGAGACTGCCGCCAAGCACGCCCTCGGGGAGGATGTTCCGCCTATGAATTACGACCACCTACTCTCCGTCGTCTTCACCGACCCGCAGCTCGCCTGCGTAGGACTGTCCCCCGAGGAAATGGACAAGCGTGGGCTGGCTTGGGTTGCCGCTTCCTATCCGTTTGACGACCACGGCAAATCCATCCTCATGGAGGCGAAACGCGGACATGTTTCGATTCACGCTGAGAAGCCGGGGGGACGCCTGTTGGGGGCTGAGTGCGTCGGCAAGGACGCAGGGGAACTCATTCACGCCCTGTCCGTGGGCGTTTCGCTCGGGGCCACCGCCGAGGACTTGCTACGGGCTGATTGGTACCACCCTACCTTGTCCGAAATTTGGACCTACCCGCTCGAGGACTTGGCGGAAGAGACTAGTGCCTAGCCGCCGAAAAACCTTTTTTCGTTGAAGTTTCGGGCGCCAGGCGGCATCAAGTTCGGCCCTTTTCCCCGTGCGTACGTGCGTGGAAGTTGAATAGGATGGAGTATGTCCCGTCGTCATTATGAAGAAAATTCTTGCCGCCAATCGTAGCGAAATCGCAGTGCGCATCTTCCGGAGCGCCACGGAGTTGAATATGCGGACCGTCGCCGTGTACGCCGAGGAGGACCGTTTCGGCGTCCACCGATTCAAGGCGGACGAGGCCTACCTAGTCGGGAAGGGGAAGGGGCCCGTGGCGGCCTACTTGGACGTCGAGGGCATCGTGGCCTTGTGCAAGGAGAAGGGAGTGGAATTGGTTCACCCCGGTTACGGTTTCCTTTCGGAAAACGCGGCCTTCGCCCGAGCTTGCGCCGAGGCCGGGGTCACCTTCGTTGGACCGAGGCCCGAACTGCTTGAGAAGATGGGGGACAAGGTGGCGGCCCGCAAGGCGGCCGAAGAAGCGGGCGTGCCT
>CAXGVD010000097.1:0-7980 GCA_964012695.1 uncultured Opitutia bacterium | reverse complement strand
CTTATGCTCAAGTGGGCTCAAGCCGGAAAAATGGGGGAGGCCGGACTCCGGACTCGTTGCTTCATCGGTTCCGTTCTTTTTCATGTCGTCCTCGCCCTCTTGTTCAGCCTGAAGCAACTCGTCGAGGAAGTCATCGAGATGAAGCAGGCCGAAGTCATGGAGGCCAACTTGGAAGTGGACGCTCTTGCCATGGAAAAGGAGGCCCTCGATATCCGCGAGGAAACCACCGAGTTGCCTCAAGTAGAGGATACTCCCGAGCCGGACTTCCAACAACGATTCACCCCGACAAACGAAGCACCCGAGCAACCGGAAGAGGTCTCTACGCCGCAAGAAATCGAGGACGCCTTCGTAGTCGAGAACGCTTCCGCTACGCCTTTGGAAGTGCCCCCGCCCGATGTTCCAGTACCCGAGCGCGAAGAGCAGTTGAACAGCCCCGAAGCCCGTCCCCTCCAACCGCTCGCCTTCACCATGGCCAATCTTCGCCTGGAGACCTCTGGCCCCGTGGAGGCCGAAGCCGAACCTCAATTCCGCGAACCCAACGAGGAGGCTCAAGCCTCCCGCCGTTCCGATTCTCCCCTCGAAAACACAAAGGAAGTCGCCGAAAAGGCGGACACTCCAAACCTTTCCGACGAAGCCGAGTTCGCCGAATCATCCGCCGTCGAACAAATCGACGCTTCCGAGGCTCTTCCCTTGCAAGACGAGCAAGACCAACTGGCCGAATCCCGACCCACGCACCTGCGCCCCGCAGAAACCGCCCCCGCGAGTCCGGACGTCGTGCTGGAGCAGAACCGCCAAGTTGAGCAAGGGGACGACGCCCCGGCCGTCAATCCTCCATCCTCCGATTCCTCCGTGGCCAAGGCCGCTGCCTTTCGCCCCGAACCTTCTGACGAAAACTCCCCCGAACAAGCCGAGGCCGAAATCAAGGGCGGGGAAGCGGCCCAAGCCGAGTCCGTACTCAAGACCGTGGAGGCCCCCAGGCAAGCTTCCGAGGAAGCGGACGAACTCGAAGACGTCTCCAACTCCCCCCTTTCCGACAGCAACAGCTCCGCCCCCGACGCCCTCGCCCTCAAGCTCGAAGGACGTTCCCAACTCGAAAAGGGGGAAGACGCTCCCGACCTGCAAACGCCCTCCATCGACGAGTCCGTGGCCCAAGCCGCATCCTTCTCCAACCCCGAAGGAGTCGATGCTCAAAGTCCCCAAAAGGACGAACGGGAAATACGGGGCGGGGCGGGACTCGCCTCAGAGTCTGCTGTGAGCGAAACCCAAGCTCCTCAAGCCGAATCTGGTGAAACGAAGGACGACTTGGCCGACGTCGAAAACCTCGCCCTCTCCCCCGATGGCGCCTCTGAAGCGAAAGCCTCCGACCTGAAGCTAGAAGCCGACCGCCGCCTGGAAGCCGAAGGTGCCGGCCCCGAGGTCAAGGCCCCCGAAACGGACGTTTCCGTTGCCAAAGCCTCCGAGCTCCGGACGCCTGACCTTGGGGACGAAGAAGCCGACCGTAGCCACGCCTCCATACAGGACGCGGCCCTCGAAAACATTTCTGCCGCCACCGAAGCGGGCGTTCCCGACGCCTCACCTGCGGACGCTCCACTCAAGGACGCCCTCGCCCCCTTCCGCAACGAACCCAAACCCTTGGTGGGCGGCCCCAAGCTCGGAGACCTTACCCACAACCTCTCGCTAGAAAACACCCGCGATCTCGAAGGCGGCCCCGCAGAAGCGGAAATCTCCAATCTTACCGAGGACTCTGGTGTAGGCTCCTTCGCTGCCTTCCGCGAAGAAAAGACCGAGCCTCATTCCTCCTCCACCGGTATCGTCGCCCCCACCGGCCTCAAGCCCACAGGCTCCGCCGTCCTCAATCTTCCCAAGCTCAACTTCGGCGGCCTCCCCAATCTCGGCGAACCCAAGAACCTCGCCAACCCCGTCCGCCTTCGCCTCCCCTTGTCTGGAGCTTCGCCCAAACTCGCCCTGGAGAGCAAGCCAGCCACCGACCAACCCTTCCTTCTCCGCGACCCCGACCAACGCGCCCGAGTCCTCGAACGCCTCGGCGGCACCCAGGAAAGCGAACTCGCCGTCTCCCGGGCCCTCGACTGGTTCTCCCGCAACCAGGAGCGGGACGGACGCTGGTCCATCAAGCGCCACGGAGGCCAGCAGGGTCACGACGTCGCCGCCACCTCCTTCGCCCTCCTGTGCTACTTCGGTTGGGGTGCCAAACACAACGACGGCGGACCCTACCGAGAAACCGTGGACAAGGCCCTTCGCTGGCTTGTCGAGCAAATGAAGGAAGACGGAGACCTTACCGCTGGTCAACACAACGGCATGTACGACCACGGCGTGGCCTCCCTTGCCCTGGCCGAAGCCTACGGACTCAGCAAGGACCCTGCTATGCGCGAACCCCTCGAACGAGCCGTCGCCTTCGTCGTCAAAGCCCAGAATCAAAGCCACGGCGCTTGGGACTACCGCCCCGGCGGCAAACGCATAGACACATCCGTTTCCGGCTGGCAACTCATGGCACTCAAGAGTGCCCGCATCGCCGGCATCGAGATCTCCGAACGCCCCTTCGATTTGTCGGGCGTCTGGCTGGACCGCGTCGCCGCCGGCCCCCAAAAAGGCATTTATGGCTACGATAGGGCCGGCCACAAGACCGCCGCCATGGTCGCCGAAGGTATGTTCTCCCAACAACTCCTCGACAAATTCCCTGCCGAACATCCCCGCATGAAGGAGTCCGCCGACTACCTCCGGGGCAAACTCCCCAGATCCAAGGATCGAAACAACGACTTCTACTACTGGTATTACGGCACACTCGCCTCCTACATGAACAAAGGCGAACTTTGGAAAGAGTGGAATCCCGTCATGCGGGATATGCTCCTCGAACGCCAAGTCAAGAACGGTCGGGACGAAGGCAGTTGGGAATACAAGGGAGGAAACCATTCCGGCCAAATGGGCCGAGTCGTCGCTACAGCCATGGCCACCCTCTCTCTCGAAGTCTACTACCGATACCTGCCCTCCGCAAAAAAAGGCTCTGCCGAAATTCCCCGCTCCTGACCAACTTCGCCTCCTTTTGCAGGACTTGAGGCTTGCTACACTTTTCAGCTTTTCCGAACCCCGAAAAGAATGGGTGTCTCAACGCCCGCGCCGGCAAACTCTCTTATTTCGCAGGAATCCGTCCAGGTTGCCACTTCGCGGCGGACGGCTTCGCACTCCTCTCGTCCGCCGGGATGCCCCGGATAGGCGAGCACGGTGAGAAGACCGCCGGGACGAAGGAAACGCATGGCGGATTGAAGGGCAGGCAGGGTGGAGACAGGGTCCGTAACCAAGCTTTTGTCTCCCCCGGGAAGGTAGCCGAGGTTGAAGGTGACGACGGAGATGCGCCCAGGCAGGTCGCTGGGCAGAACCTCCTCCATCTTTTCGTGGCCGAGGTGGTGGAGCGTGACGCGCGTCATCAAGTCTTGGGTCCGGAGCAGGCGGCGTGTCGCCTCGATGGCGGCGGTCTGAAGGTCGAAGGCGTGAACGTGTCCGGTTGCTCCGACAGTTCGGGCGAGAAAAGCGGCGTCGTGGCCATTGCCTGCCGTGGCGTCTATGGCAAGGTCTCCTGGGGAGAGAACCTTGGCGAGAAGGGCGTGGGCTTGCTCGACGGCCCTCATTCGAGGCGGGGGAGGTCAGCGGCGTTGGGGAAGCGGTTGAGGTCCATTTCCTTGGGGATGGGAGTGCCGTGGACGAGGTGATCGGCCAGAAGCTCGGCGCATAAAGGGGCGAGCAGGGAAGCCTTGGAGCCGAAGCCGTTGAAGAGGGCGAGGACGGGTTCCGAGGGATGAGAGCCGAACAGGGGCATGCGGTCCGTGGTTGTGGGGCGGACACCGCAGAGGTGGTCGAGGGTGGCGGGAACTTTATCAAGGAAGCCGAGGCCGTGCCTGACGGCGGCTTCCCCTTCGGGCTCGGGGGGAGCCTCCAGATCGTGGTGTCTGTAGGTGGAGCCGGCGAGGGAGGAGTCGTCCGTCTGCGGAGAAATCCAAGTGCCCGCGTTGAGGCAGGTGGCAGAGGGGAGCGGACCAAGCTTTAGGAGGTCGCCTCGCGAGGGAGCGAAGGGCAGGGTGGAAAACCAAGGGTTGTCGCGCAGGCGAAACCCTTCGCAGAAGATGACCTTGCGGGTAATCAGGTTCCCCCACGCCGCAGTCTCGCCTTCCTTATGGAGGTCCTTGTGGCGGAAGGGTTGATCAAAAAAGCACCCCTTGGCGGCGAGGTGTTGTCGTGAGGCGGTGAGAAGGGTCCGGACGTCAAGCTGGCCTCCTCCCTGGATGACTCCGGCTCCGTGAGGCCCCTTTGCCGAAAATTCCCTTTGCAGGCGTTCGGGAGGGAGCATCGGGCCAAAAAAACCTTCGTAGGGCCTCTTCTCTGTTTGCGATTCGTTTTCGCGTTTCCGCCTTTTTTCCCAAAGGGAGGCCATGTCCGGGGAATCGAAAACCCGCAGGATGGGCAGTTCTTTGTAGAAGGCGGCCCTGTGCTTGAGTTCGAGCCGATGGTAGGTCTTGCGGGCCGCATCCAAGCAGATTTCGGCTTGCCAAGGCGGGTTCAGCTTTGGGCCGATTACGGGGTTCAGGATGCCTGCGGATATGGGCGAGGCGGCCCCCGGCATTTCGACTCCCATCACACCCACCCGGCATCCGTGGCGTTCCAAGGCGGCGGCAAGGAGGCAGCCAGCGAGACCATGCCCGACGATTAAGTGGTCCAACCTGACCGGCGGTTCTTGGTTGGAATGGTTTACCTCCATGAGCACCTTCGTTACGCGGCGTTTCTTTTTCGGTCAAGGTCGTTGCGAAGAGGGGCTGGGCGAACATGTCCTCGTCGAGCATTTCGCCTTGCGGAAGAATGGCCGGTACTGGTGGAATGATGCCAAGTGAAAAGGTTGCAGGTATACCTTTGGTTGTTGGCTGCGGCCCTCGTCGCAGGCATCTGGTTTTCACCATCCTGCGACGAGGACGAGGCCCCCCCAGCTCCAATCGGGACGAAGCCCGACGAACTTCGCTCCGCTGTGCCGGGCCCCTTTCCTCCACCCCGAGTCCTTCGGGACAGGCGGAAAAGGGAAGACGATTTCAACGCGAGAGCCTCCGCTCCCTCTCCCGAGGAACTACTTACCCTCTTGGCCGCCTCCGAATTGAAGAGAAAGGACCTTGTACTTAGCTTCACGGACTCCGCAAAGGCCGCCGACTTCGCCGCTGAAGCCCCAGCTCACGGCATCGAGATCGTGGCCGAGTCCGGGCCCTTGGCAACTCTACGCGTCCGCCTTCGTGACCCGATCAAGGCAGGCAAGTTCCTGGAGGAGCGAAAGGATGACTTGAAGATGGAGTGGAACCGCCCTGTGTGGGCACCCGCCCACCCAAGAGCCGAATACCTTGACGGTGAAAAAGGCTTTGCCGACCAAGCTGCCGACTGGCTCGACGTTCCTCCAGAACGCTCCGAGTGGGGTAGGGGAGTGACCGTGGCCGTCCTCGACACTGGAGTGAACGTGGACCATCCCGCCCTCAAAGGTGCGGAGGTCATCTCCATCGACTTGGTGGGCGGACCGCACGGACCCGACGGCGCCTACCTCGGTCACGGCACCGCCGTGGCCTCCCTCATTGCGGGCTCTGGCGAAGGGGTCGAAGGCTTGGCTCCCGCCGCAAGAATCCTTTCCGTTCGCGTGCTGGACGGGCAAGGCGGCGGTGATTCCTTCACCGTTGCAAGAGGCATCGTGGAAGCGGTGGACAAAGGCGCCCGCGTACTGAACCTCAGTCTAGGCTCCGCGTCCGACAGTCACGTCCTCCAACAAGCTGTGGACTACGCCCGAAGCAAGGGGGCCGTGGTCGTGGCCGCCGTTGGCAACAAGGGCGTCCGAGGCGTCACCTATCCTGCAGGTTTCGAGGGCGTCGTCGGCGTCACCTCCGTTGACGCCAAAGGCCGCCAGTCCGCCTTTGCCAACTATGGGGAAGGCGTGGATATCGCCGCCCCCGGCGTGGACGTGCACGCGGCCTGGGCGGGAGCGGAAAGGGTTTCCTTTTCCGGTACATCCTCCTCCACTGCTTTCGTCTCTGCCACCTTGGCCGCCGAGCTGTCCCGAAACCCCGAACTCCCCGGCGAGCAAGTCGTCGACCTCCTCTACAAATATGCTAACGAAGCGGAAAAACCCGGTCTTGACCCTCTTACCGGCAACGGCGTCCTGAACGTCGGTCGCATTGAAAACCGCCAAATCCCCGGCATACGCGACGCCGCCGTCGTCGGCTACTACTTCGATCCGGCTGAACTCAAGGGCGGCACCACCCCCTTTCTCGTCAACGTCCAAAACCAAGGCACCGAACACCTTGCCGGCCTAACACTCGAAGTGGAGTACGGCGGCCTCAACCGCAACTTCCTCATCGGCTCCCTCTCTCCAGGAGAAGTGCGAAGCGAAAAGCTCTACGTAGACGCTGCCACCGCCGCCGACCCCGAAGGCGTGCGCATACGCTCTGCCATAAAAACTCCCCAAGGCCAAGATGCCAAACCCGACAACGACGTACGAGTCAGCCGCATAACCCTCCCGTCCTCCCGCTGACAGCGTCCTCAAAGAGGAACCTGCCCGGTCTCCATTTTTACGAAAGATTTAGAGGCCTTGGCCCGACCTCCCGGCTCGCAAGAACAAGTTGACGGAGGCTCTTTGCCGAAGAAGCCCGTACTCGAAACTCCTTGTTTTGGGATTCTTTTGCATTTCTACTTGTTTCAATGAGAAAGGTTGCCAATAATAGTAGTAAATGGATGGAACTATCGTTAATACTAATTAAGGACTGATCATGCAGGAACAAACTTTTTCTCTTTCCGCCGCGGATTCACCCGCCGCAGAGCGGGCCTCCTTTATCCGAAAAACGTACGGGCATCTCGCCGTGGCCTTACTGGCGTTCGCGGGGATCGAGTACTATCTCGTTAACTCCCCTTTCGCCGAAGATATGGCCAAAAGCATGACCGAAGGCTTCACTTGGTTGATCGTGCTGGGCGCCTTCATGTTCGTGGGGTTCGTGGCTGACCGGCTGGCTCATTCTCAAAGTTCCGAGAGCATGCAGTACCTGGGCTTGGGGCTCTTTGTCGTTGCTGAGGCTATCATCTTCCTGCCCCTGCTCTTCGTAGCCAATGAATTTGGAGAGAAAGGTGTCATCTCCACTGCCGGCGTCATGACCTTGTTGCTTGTCGGAGGTCTCACCGCTACCGTCTTCATTACCAAGAAAGACTTTTCCTTTCTCGGCGGCATCCTCGGAATAGGCTTCTTCGTGGCCTTGGGCTTCATCGCTTGCAGTATATTCATCGGCTTCTCCCTCGGCTTGATCTTCTCCGCAGTGATGGTTCTACTCGCGGCCGGATCCATCCTATACACCACCTCAAACGTTCTCCATCACTACCACCCGAGCCAGCACGTCGCGGCCTCCCTCGCCCTATTCTCCGCCGTAGCCCTGCTCTTCTGGTACGTCCTCCAAATCCTTTTGAGCTTTGCGGGCGACGATTGATTCGTCCGCGTTTCCCCGTTGAGCCCGATCTTCCCGGGTTCGCCTTTTCGGCTCCCCCTTTGGGCGTGACGCCGGGGCCTTTTTCTGTTTTGATTTCCTCTTTTTCTTTAAGGACTCATGCACAAGCTAGTTTTATTGCGTCATGGAGAAAGCGAGTGGAACCGTGAGAACCGTTTCACTGGTTGGCACGATGTCGACCTGACCGAACAAGGGGAAGGGGAGGCCAGGGCCGCAGGCCGTTTGCTCAAGGAGGAAGGCTTTGCCTTTGACGTCGCCTTCACCTCCCTCCTCAAGCGGGCTATTCGCACCCTTTGGCTCGCCTTGGACGAACTGGACCAAGTCTGGATTCCCGTCCATCGCGAATGGCGATTGAACGAAAGGCACTACGGCGCCCTGCAGGGATTGAACAAGGCGGAGACTGCCGCCAAACACGGGGATGATCAGGTACTCGTCTGGCGCCGCAGTTACGATGTTCCGC
>CAXGVD010000096.1:0-8032 GCA_964012695.1 uncultured Opitutia bacterium | reverse complement strand
TGGCCATCGAGAAGGACGCTCTCTTCCAAGTCGACGGGGTGCCGCGGACCTTCAGGCCGTGATCAAGAAAGGCTGTGAACTCATGGTCTATCCCAAGCGGGGACGAACCATCATCGCCTTTGCCCCGAAACCACTCAATTGAAAGCAACCAAAAAGGATTTACGCGGACCAGCATATAGACTCTGATGGAAGAACATAGGGATCCCAAATCCAACTTGTAGCCATAGCGAAAGAAAACAAATGAAACTAGCATGCCGGTAACCATCCACTTTGCCGGAGGCGAGGGCAATATGCTTCATAGCACCGCTCTATTGTTCGGGTCGGCTTCCAGCACCTTTCACCTCTCGCGCAACTATCCGCTACTCCTAATGGGCGGGAGAAATATGGGTTTCAAGCAGGGCCCAATACATCAAGTAGGGTCAAGGCAACGAGAAACACCAGGCCACTACTGGAATTAGCACCGATGCGGGCTGGCGCGCCGAGATGAACTATAGCGAGCTGCCGCTCTCCAACCCTTATCTCACCATGACACACAAGCTCGGCGTGGAAACCGAGAGCTTCGCCGGCAGCACGAAGACCTTGAGCGAGGTGTAGAGAGAGAATCGAGCCGATGACCCGTCGCCTCGTTTAGAATGCGGCAAAAAAATGATCGGAGCCTAGTTCAATTACTCGTTATCTTTACCTCGTGCCAGTAGGCCCACTCGTTGCGCCAACCGCTGGGAAAATTTTCCAACTGCAGGTTGATCGTCTTGCCCGCATAGGGCGTCAAGTCGACCTTCTGGACAAGCCACTCGTCGGTGACCGTCCGGGACGAGACCGCCCGCTTCGAAACCACCTTGCCGTCGACCTTTACACGTAGCTCGAAGTCACCGTGCGGGTGATGGCTGACCGTCACGCTCAAACCCGTTTTTTTCCCCTTCGGCACCAAAATTTTCTTAGTCAGCAAGGAAGGGACCCCCCTTTTCAGAGGATGCGTCTGTACGGCCAAACGGTTGCGGAAACTTTTGTGGAGCCTCACCCCGCCTTCACCCACGTCGGAGACTGCGAAGCCCGGGGCGACGCGCTGAATATCCTTCTGCCATGACGGACTTGGCTTTGGGTTGCGCGAGGGGCGACCGGTGTTCGTCTTGCCCTTGCCCGCCAGCATGCGGCGGGGGACGAATTCCTGAAGCTTGGGCATCTTGGAAGCCAAGGCGAGTTCCAGCGCCTTGGGACCGTGATCCGTGACCATAGGCTCTAGCGCTATCCAGAGCATACGCGGGATCAGGTGATCCTTGACGTCCTCCTCATGGGCGGCCAAGGCCTCGAGAATCGGCCAACGCTGATCAAAGGACATGCGTTGGAGAGCGGCGGCCAGATACATCCGCACCACGGGCGACTTGTCGGCAACGGCCATTTTGGCGAAAGCGGCCAAGGCCTTGCCGGAAGGCTTTTTTTCGTCGCAAAGAAATTGAACCGCCCATGCCCTGATGTATTCGTCGGAATGAGCTAGCAACTCGAGCAGGCGGGCTCCGCCCTTGGAGCTGAGACCATCCGTCACCTGCAAGGCCCACATAGCCCGCAGGCGCTTGCCCTGCGTCTCGGCCGTCTCAAGCATTTGCTCCAACTTGGGATGCACCTTGGAGGCGTCGAGCTTGCCCGTGACGGCCCGATGATGAAGAATCACACGGGCCTGACGTACGTACCAGTCGTTGGCATGGTTCTGGAGACCGACCAACTCCAAGTCGCTCATGGCACCCAAGTTGGGTCTCTTGATGGGTTTGCTCCCTTTGGGCATGATGCGGTAGACGCGGCCGGAATTGGGAAACTTCACCACGTTGCCGCAGATGTTCTGGTCGTGCCAGTCGAGAATGTAGACTCCTCCCTCGGGGCCAATCTCGACACTGAAACCCACCCAGGCCAAATCATTGGTCGGCATGAAATCTTCACCATGCTTGCCCACGAAACTGGAGCCCTTGGGCACCATGTAGTCGGTCAGCACAGCATGCTCATGTATGTTGCACATGAAGAGTTGGTCGCGGTACTTCTCCGGGAAAGCGTCCGCCAAATAGAAGCGGGCCCCGCCATGGGCGGACTTGTGGGTATGATCGCGTATCGTCTTGATGTTGTCGTAGACGTGGGGGTTTACGTTCTGCCGACTCTGCTTGTGATAGATTCCACCTTGCACCACGTGGAACAGGTGCGGGATCACGCAACAGGTGGCGAAGCCTTGGCCTTGGTCGTTGAAGTCGAAGCCCCACGGGTTGGACAAACCCTCGGCAAAAACCTCGAACTCCTTGCGCACGGGGTGCCACCGCCAAATGCCTCCGTCGATGAACTTCCGGTCTTCCGCAGGCGCCCCCGGCTTGCCGACGTTGGAACGGGTAAAGACCCCGTGACAACCGTAGAGCCAACCGTCGGGACCCCAGATGAAACTGTTGAGGGTCTCGTGGCGGTCATGGATTCCCCAGCCATCCAGCAGAATTTCGGGTTCACCGTCCGGCTTGTCGTCCCCATTGGCATCGGGAATAAATATAAGGTTCGGGGGCGTACCCACGTAAACGCCGCCGAAACCCACCGCAATGCCGGAGCTGAAGGTCAGCTTGTCGGTGAAAAGTTTCTTGGTGTTGAACACGCCGTCCCCATCGGTGTCCTCGAAAATCTGTATGCGGTTCTTCTGGTCCTTGCTGTGGGCTCGCCTGGTCTGGTAGTTGAAGTTCTCCAAGGTCCAGAGGCGACCGCGGTCGTCGAAGCAGAAGGCGATCGCTTCGCCAATGTCGGGCTCCGCGACGTAGGCCGTGACCTCGAAGCCTTCCGGCACGGTCATCTTGGCGATGGCCTCGGCGGGCTTCAGAAAAGGCGCGTTGCTGGTGGGAGTGGCCGCCCGAAGGCAGGATCCCAGGAGAAAGAAGGTGGCGAGGAGGCTGAGCTGGTTCTTCATTTGGGTAGCGGTACTTGTTTTTCCGTTCTAAGGTACTGGATCAAATCTAGAAATTCATTGTCCTTCAGGGTCAACAACAGACCTTCGGGCATGAGGGATATTCTGGCGGTCGTGCGTGACTTCACGTCGGCCTTGGCAATCACGCTTTTCTGTCCGACCATGGTCAGCACTATCTTGGTGTCGTCTTCCTCCGAGACGTTGCCGGCGAAAACCTGCCCGCTCTTGCTCGTGATGGTGACCAAGCGATATCCCTCCGGCACGTCGTAGTTCGGGTCGATCACGTTCAGGAGCAGGTAATCGGGGTCCGCACGGTTGGACCCAGTAAGTTCAGGCCCGATCTTGCCTCCCTCGCCGTACATGACATGGCACGCGGCGCAAGCGCGCCGATAAATCACCCTGCCTCGGGAGGCGTCGGCTTTCTTCATCGCGGGGGAAAAAATCTTTGCCTTGTATTGAGCCATCGTCTTGTCCTTGTGCGCGGCGACCTCTCGGACCACGCCATAGACCTTCTCGAACTCCTTCCCCAGCATGGTCTTCAGGCTGCGGGCGACGTAGGCAGGCACCTCCTTCCTTGCCACTTCCCCCTGCCCCAGTGCCTTGAGCAGGGCGCGGGCATAGGACTTGCGTGAAGCCAAGGTCTCGACCACCGCCCGACGGAAACCGGGATCGAAGGCGGCATAACGCTTGAGCAAAACGGCAGGCGCCTTGGGGTAGTCGTAAACCGCATAGGCCCGGATGGCCTCCAAGCGGAGAGGTTGGCCGAGAAACCCCTCGAGAAGGGGCGGCACCTCCGCATGCCGCTGAGCCAGAAGAGACTTCAGGGCCATGCGCCGGTCCTCCAAGGCTGCGGAGGTGTCCCGCAAGGTCTCGAGAGCCGCCTGACTGGCGGACTCGTCTCCAAAGACTTGGCTAAGTTGCCGGGCCAAGGCCCGAAGCTTGGGACTCTCGCTGTCCTTGAGCTTGGCGTTCAAGGAGGGCCAACTCTTTGGAGTCGGCACGTTTCGGCGACCTGCAAGACCACTAAGCATTCCTTGCAGGATATTCGCTTGGGCCGCCTCGTTCTCGATGCCGCTCAACGCCTTGACCATGATCTCCAGGCGAGCCGCTTCCTCGCAGAGGATCGTGCCCTTCGTCCACAAGAAAACAGTGAGAAGCAATAGTATTCGTTTAATAGCGACGATCTCCGGTCGAAAGGAATATGCTCGAGGCTCGTTTGTTGGCTCCCGCAAGGTGAAGAACCTTATTCAGCAACCTTGACGGCAAAATAGGAACCCGCAACCACCCTTTCGGCCAAAAGGACGTTCACGGCTACCTCACGCCCCGACTCCTTGTGAGAAGGGTCGCCCCCACCAAAGTCCCAGAACCATCCCTTATACTTTCCCGAAGTGGCTTCCAGCACAAGCCCCCGACCGGCAAGGGTAAGCTTCCAGTGACAATTTGCAGTAGTGCTTTTGGCAAGGCGAAGAGCAGGAGCAACCGTGAGCCTTGGGCCTTCAGGGCGTGGCTTCGCACCATCATCGCTCACGATGACCCAACCCTTGTATCGTCCCGCGGCGGCGCGGACGAGGTAACCCTTTTCGGTTTCTACAAATTGCCAGAATGAAGTGTCGCGCGATTCGCTCGCCAAGGAAATGCCCTCCACCACGTCGACGCCACCCAGCTTGCTCGGCGTGGCTTTTTCAGTGACGTCGATGAACCATCCCTTGAAACGAGAGACCACAGGACTGAGGGTTCGTGGCTTGCTGGCGCTTTTGCCGCCAAGGTCCTTTAGTGAAGCATCTCCCTCAATCTCCCGCAGGCCTGCGATGAATGCGTCGTGCCCCTTGACGGCAGACGGACTCTGCGCAAGGGAGGCCAAGTCGGTCGTCCATAAGGAAGCGACGAGAAGAAGGAGGATTCGTTTCATGGTAGTGTTGATCTCTGCGGGAAGTGATCGCTTCAAGGGTTAGCTTTGGTTGCGGCACAGTATGAACCGCTCGCCGAATCGTCAAGTTCAGTCAAGGAAAGATAGATCCATTCATGTCATGCTATTGCTATTGCCTGCAAGCAAGATGCCAACCGAGCATGGCGCGACCTCCCCCAATTCTGAAAACGCAGCCCATACACAAGAACGCACTGCCAGCAGCATTGAATTTCGTTGGCTTTGGCGCCTAGGAAGGCTTTAGGCCCGGCAGCCGCATTTTGAGAAAAGGTCACGGTAGCTTGAAAGGCGGACTACAATGTTTTCCACCAAGGGATTTTTCAGCAGGGGAAGCCTGAAAATTGTGGCGCATGTCGGATTTTGCCTACAAGCTGCAAATCATGAAAAGGCTAACCGTTCTCAGTTCATCGCTTCTTCTCGTTTCCACTTGCTTCGCCGACTGGCCGTTTTGGCGCGGCGACTTGGCGGGTTCGGGGACAACCTCCGAAGCCAAAGTGCCCACGGAATGGGACAAGAAGAAAAACGTTAAGTGGCGTGTCGCCCTCCCCGAACCGGGCAACTCGAGCCCCGTGATCTCCGGAGACCGAATCTTCCTCACCCAGCCCGACACCGGGAAAAAGCGTCGAGGTCTGCTTTGCCTCGACCGCAAGACGGGCAAGACGCTGTGGGAGAAGTCCGTGAAATACGAAGCCAAGGAACGCACCCACCGCACCAACCACTTTTGCTCCTCCTCGCCCGCCACCGACGGCGAACGCGTGATCGTCGCCTATGGATCGGCCGGCATTTTCTGCCACTCGCTCGATGGACGCGAACTGTGGCGACGACAACTCGGGACGATCGACCACGTCTGGGGCTACGGCAGCTCCCCTCTCATCCATGAAAACCTTTGCATCCACTACCACGGTCCCGGCAAGGGGGCGGGCTTGGTCGCCCTGGACAAGAAAACGGGCAAAACCGTCTGGCGCTTCGACGAACCGACTTGGAAACCGGGCAAGCGCACCGACGGGTTCCGCGGCCAGTCCGACGGCGGAATCATCGGGGCCTTCAGCACGCCGATCATCGTTCGAGCGAATGGTCGGGACGAGCTGATCATGAGCTTTCCCATGGAAGTGAAGGCCTTCGACCCGAAGACCGGCAAGCAGCTCTGGTCATGCGAAGGACTGAATCCCCTGGTCTACGCCTCCCCCGTTCACCACGACGGCATTTTGGTCGCCATGGGCGGATACTACGGCAATTCCATCGGGGTACGGACCGGTGGCAAAGGAGACGTCACGGGAAATCGACTCTGGCAGGAGATCAGGCACCACGGGGGAATCGGCACCGGCGTGGCCAAGGACGGGCATCTCTACGTTCAGGATGCCGGTGGCATCGCCTATTGCATCGACTTTGCAACCGGCGCCACGAAATGGAAGGCCCGATTGCCCGGCAGGGGAAACTCCTGGGGTTCATTCCTGCTCGCGGGCGACCACATCTACGCCTTGAGCCAAACCGGGAACACCACCGTGTTCAAGGCGTCGCCCGAAGGATTTGAATCCCTTGGTTTGAATGAACTGGAAGAGCGTACCAACTCATCCATCGCGGTGGCGGACGGCGACTTGTTCATCCGCACTCACGAGGCGCTCTGGAGAATCACCGCCCCAGGCCGCAACTGAATTACCCTCCCCTCACGATCCCCCCTGCCCGGGCAACTCGGTAATCTTACGGAAACTAGGCCCCATTAAATTCTTTCGGGCAGCAACTGTCGTCAAGTCCCATACCTAAAAAAAGCCCGCACCCAAGGAGCGGACTTTTTAATTTTCCCATTCACCAATAAACGCTCCTAGGCAATTCCCAGCGCCTCGTCGAAGACCCCGTGAAGAATTCTCGTACGGTCGGCCAGCAGATGCGGTTTTGCCTTCAGAACTTCCGTGAAGCCATTGAAGAGCGACCAGGCGTTCCTTGGAACGAACTCGCTGTGCCAGGGCTCGCGCCATTCCCGCAAGACCTTTGGAATTGCCGACGAGGCCAGAGCTTCTGCGTCCACCGAACGGACGACCAGATCGTGGGCTTCCCCGTCTTCCAGTTGCTTTTCCCGATAGCTCATCACCCGCAGGTCATTCCTCGACCATTCGTCGAAGATTGCGGTGAAGCTCGCCTCGATCCTCTCGTCCAGATCCTCGAGGAGACGTGAGGTGTGCTTTCGGGACAAGGCCACCTCGGAGCCGAAAAACGAACCGTTCGAGCAGACTGTGACGCGGATTCCAGCCACCAGTCCTGCGGCGTGGGATTTGTCGTGCGAATTTCTGGCTCCAATCATTCGGCGATAGCCTAGGTTCTCCCGACTCGAAATCGAGACGGCTCCGAAGAATCGATCGCCTCCATGGGTCAGCAGGCAGGTCGAGTCGCGGACCCGATAGCCTCGCTTCTCCAGTTGTCCCTCCACCGCATCCATCAGTCGCGAATGCGGCAGCGGACACCAGCTCAGGGTCGGCTTCGGCGTGGGTATCTGGCACAACCTGCCTCTGTCCACGCTGAAGGGCTTTGCGTCGTTTTGATTCAATAGTGAAACCATTGTCTCTTTCCTCCTTTTCTCCTCTTGCGGGACTTAGGGCCGGAATGTCCAAAGTCCGGTAGCCTCCGATCCTTCACCACCCGAAGGAGGATGAAGAAGAACAAGGCTCCCAGGATCAGCTTCCCCGCGATCGGGGCGAACAGGTATGCCGCAGAAGCTCCCGAGGCGGCAATCGCGAAGGCAAGGACGGTCGCGAGCGATTCGATTCTCTTACTTCTGCTCATCGGTCTTTCCTCCCGTTCGTCTTCGGATGCCGCCCCCATCTGTCGAGAACTTCCCCGATCACCGAAGAGACCTGCATCTTGCTCAGATCGGACATGGATCTACCGTGAAGCTCTTGCGAGAGATTCTCCACGACTTCGTGCGCGAGGCCATTTCTCTCCAGTATTTCAATGAGGAGGCCCCTCTGCCTCGCGGTGCAGTTCCAGCGGTCGGGATCGATTGTGGATTCGTTGTCGCTCGGTTGGGCTTGCAAAGCCTTGTCGTTTCCCAAAGGAACGAAACCCGGATTAGCGATTTCCCTGTCGACGGATTGCTGAAGGAGCGAATATACCTTTTCGGCTTCCTCCGTTATTGATTCAGGATCATTGACTTCGGCCTTCATCGAGACTCCGAAGTTGTGGCTCGAATACCCGGGCAG
>CAXGVD010000095.1:0-8174 GCA_964012695.1 uncultured Opitutia bacterium | reverse complement strand
GATGCTGATCTTTTGATAGGGATCATGATTGAATTTGTAACTATGGACCCTAATCAACCCTAGGTTAGCTTTGTGAAAACGATCAATACACGCTTCTTTCGCACCATATTGCCAGTTTGCTTTTCAATGGCCTCTTCTGTCCTTTGGGGCAATGCATTCACAATTACTAATACCTTACCGAGCGATCTTCAGTCCGCATCTTCGGTTTTTTCAAAATATGTTGATGTTTTCGGCCTTCGGGTTTTGGCAACCTCTAGCGTATCTGATGCAAAAGTTCTTCATACCGCAAACGTATTGGCCGAATATCTCGATAACGATGAGAATGGTGTAATCGATCAATCAGAAGTCCTTGCCTCTCTAATTGGTACCTCGAATTCAACAATTTCGAGCATGGTGCTCTTTGCATCCCAAACGGAGCAAGATTCTCTCGAATCGAGCCTTGCGAGCTTGGAACCTATCATGACTCGCACGCAAAATTTATTTGCCGATGAAATCTTCGAGAATGGAAGTCAGGGAGGGGACCGTGACGCCACTCTTGAAGAAGTCTTGCATTTGGTTACGGACAAGGGATGGGACGAGGCATTCCCTTCCATTTGGGGCGAGAAAAAGGGAAGTAGCATAGCAAACGCAATGGATACGGCCCGGGGCGGCTATTTCGAAACCATCCCCAATAATTATCCTGACAATGCGTGGTATACATATTACGACCAAACTTCAGACTATGCCACGCAAATAACCGAATACGTTTATTGGGCCACGACTACCTATCTTGGAGGTCAGAATTGGTCAGGACGCGACCATTCCAACTTCACCGCGGAGTGGAAACCCATTACCCAAGCTGACCTTAACTCAACCGACCCCGCTGTAGTTTCCCTCTTAACCTCATCGAGTTATCAATTCCCCATCACCCGACTTCCCGACGGCAACTACTCGGTTTCGAGACTTCGAGCGCAAGCCTCGACTACCTCAACGAGCGGATGGAAACGCAGTTCTTGGTTTGGGTACTTCTATGACCCCGGAAGCCATTGGATATATCACCAGCACCTAGGGTGGCTCTATTCCGTAGATTCCGGTTCAAGCGGAGTTTGGCTATATCATTCGAGCTACGGTTGGATGTGGACCAACTTCACCGCCTATCCTTGGATTTACTTTTATTCCCTCTCAGGATGGAGATACTTTTTATCTGGCAAAGGCTTTTACGAGGCCGATACAGGTGCTTGGACCCCGGTCGAGAACTTCTCTGTCGAAACTTCGGAAGACAGGTCCAATGGCTCGAGTTCTCAGACCGGATATGGAGATGAAAACAGTGGAACCGTGTGGAGTACTACGGCAAACGCATCGGTTTCCCTGTCCCACGCGATTTCCAATGGCAATTCGGTCATGACTCTTACTAGCAACTTATACCCGAATTGGAATATAACCGGAGAATCTGGTCATTACGTCACCACACCTTCGGCTCAGAACGAGTCCGTTGAGATCATCCTTCATCCTGACTCGACGGCCAGTTTTCAGAACGAATTGGTGGTCTACAATCCTACATTCAGTGACGTTGCCTACATTGGACGACCCAACAATTCGTTAACCGATTACACCCACTGGGATTCTTCCACCCCGCCCAAGGAATTACTTGCGGTCGATATGCTGTCCGTCGAAGCCTATGACATGACTTCTTCGCATGGGGCTAACGCGAGCTATAATGGAAAGTTACGCTTTAATGTTCATTATATTGGGGACAAGGGACTTACTGGCGTAACCTGGCAAAGTGGAAGGATTCCCCTGAGCAATGATTACTTTTATGCTCACACGCAACCTAGTGGCGAATACCATCTCCACGGTTTCAAGGCGGGAATGGAATTTGATTATTCGAACAAAATCATAGGCTACGCTCTCGATGGGTATGCGGTTATGGGAATGCACACGGAAATCCACAAACCAGTTATGGACAGTGAAAATATTCTTTCTGGATATAATGCGAGTGCGGAGACCAAACCTGCCCTTTCAGGTTACGCCTTAGTGGAAACCAGCAAATTAGTTGAAGTTCGAGGAGCTGATTTGAGCCTGATCAATTTCCCAGTGGGTATTTTTCACGTCGATCATGTATACGCTGGCACGGTAACTTCGGACTCCTACTCCCTAGACAAATACAATATGGGTTATGTTACGCTTACGGATAAGGATGGCACGCAAAGAGTTGAAAAAGCCTATGTTCAAACCCGTGCATATCCCTACTTGGTACATACCTTATATGGGGGAAAAACAAGCGGAACGCCTCGTTCTTCCACTCAATCTAGCAAGCGCCGCCAAATTCCTAGGCGTTAAGCCAAAAGTATTTACCCATCAGGCACCTAATTGAAATAAGATCCTTTCTCCGCGGAGTCCAATCCGATCCTTAATGGGAGCGGAATAAGCAATGACGTGCTCGCTCATATCTTTCTGAGCCAAGTGATATGCTTTCGTAATGTCGGCAACTAGGATGACATCATCCTTACGGTGAGCATTTAGTCTAGTGTGTGAGTTATAACAACTCGAGCTTGCTCGCTGAAAAGCATCTTCCCAATGGCTTTTCCCAATTTAATGAAATGGCCTTCCAAGAAGTCATCTACTCCTTAAAATTTCAGGGAGCGGTGATTGAGCAACCGTTATCAGCGGGTCCTAAGGCGGCCAGATAGGGAACTGCGCTTTCGGCCCATAGTTCAGGGCATGGGTATTCATCTGCGGAAGCGCCGAAGCAGGAACGCAGCATGTCGGTGTCGATGATGCCCGGGTTGAATGCCACGGCGGCCATGCCAGAGGGCAATTCCTGGGACAGGGCTTGTGTGAGGCCTTCCACGGCCCACTTGGTGGCGCAGTAGGGGGCCACTTCGGGTGCGGTTGAGCGCCCCCAGTAGGAACTGAAGTTTACGATCACACCACGGCCGTTTTCTTCCATGGCGGGAAGGAAGAGGCGCGAGGCGTTGTGTATGCCCCCTAGGTTCACGGAGAGGAGGCGTGAGAATTCCTCCTGAGGGACGCTCTTGAGCGGAGCGTTTTGGTTGATGAGGGCGGCGTTGTTTACGAGAAGGTCGGGCGGGCCATGAACGCCCAGGACTTCTTCCGCGAAGGGCTGGAGAGATTCCTCGACGGAGACGTCCGCGGCGCGGAAAAGGTGCTTGTCCCCCAATTCCTCGGCCAAGTCGGCGAGAGCTTCCGCGGAGCGCGCGCATCCCGCGACCTTCCAGCCAAGTCGGGCGAATTCGCGTGCCATTGCTCGTCCCAAGCCTCGAGAGCAACCTGTAATGCAGACCAAGCGTTCGGTGCTTACGGCGATCATGGGAGAGGCTGGGAGTGGTTGGCTTCGATTTGCGGAGAGGGGAGATCGGTGGGCCCTCTCTTGGAGTAGGGAGGTTGCCTGGAGAGGTTCCAGTGGGCGTACAGCCAGACGGCGGCAAAGAGAAAGCCGAGCCCGAGGATAACCAACCACTCGATAGGGCTCTTCTTTCGGATGTTTTTTCCCTCTGGGTTTTCTGTGGTCATGCCAAATGTCTGCTGAGGCGACCGCCTCAGTATTGAATGGAACAGCGGCAAGATTCCTGTGCCACTTTTCTCTTTCCTGTTTTTACGCGTTTCGGGGTGGTGGGAGATACTGGATTCGAACCAGTGACCTCATGCGTGTCATGCATGCGCTCTAACCAACTGAGCTAATCCCCCCGCTTTGGGAAAGGCGTGTAAGGTTATGGATGAGGGGTGGGTTGTCAATGGTGGGCTTGGTTCTTTACGGGTGCGCGCAGGGCGTTTAGTGTCTGTACTTTATGAAGAAGGCTTTGGTAACGGGTATTACGGGGCAGGATGGTTCCTATCTGGCGGAGTTGCTGCTGGAGAAGGGGTACGAGGTTCACGGGATCGTGCGGCGGGCTTCGACTTTCAACACGAGTCGACTGGATCACTTGTACAAGGATCCGCTAGTGGACGACACGAACTTGTTTCTGCATTACGGGGATTTGGCGGATGCAGTGCAGTTGGTGAAATTGTTGTACGAGTTGCAGCCGGACGAGGTATACAACTTGGGAGCCCAGAGTCACGTGCGTGTGTCGTTCGACGTGCCGGAGTACACTGGGGACGTTACGGGTACGGGGGCGGTGCGCATCCTGGAGGCCATACGGGAGGCGGGCTTGGTGAAGAAGACGCGATATTACCAGGCTTCTTCGTCCGAGATGTTTGGGAAGGTTCAGGAAGTGCCGCAGAACGAGACGACTCCTTTTTGGCCTCGTTCTCCTTATGCCTGTGCAAAGATGTACGCACATTGGCTGACGGTGAATTACCGGGAGTCCTACGGGTTGCATGCGAGCAGCGGGATCCTGTTCAACCACGAGTCGCCGAGGCGGGGGGAAACCTTCGTGACGCGGAAGATCACGCGGGCGGCGACGCGGATCAATTTGGGTTTGCAGAAGAAGCTGATGCTCGGGAATCTGGACGCCAAGCGGGACTGGGGCTATGCGAAGGAGTATGTTGAGGCGATGTGGTTGATGCTTCAACAGGACGAACCGGGCGACTACGTCATCGCGACGAACGAGACGCATACGGTACGGGAGTTTCTGGAGGAGACTTTTGCGTGCCTTGACATGGATTTCGATGAGTTCGTGGGTTTCGACAAAAAGTATGAGCGTCCGGCGGAGGTAGATTTGTTGATTGGGGACGCCACGAAGGCGCAGGAGAAACTGGGCTGGGAACCTAAGGTGACGTTCAAGGAATTGGTGCGCATCATGGTGGAGGCCGACATGGAGTTGGCGAAAAACGAATTGGCGCTTCGCGACGCGGGGCGTTGAGGACGGCCTGGAACTTTTTCTGGGTTTCGGCATGAATAGCATATTCGTCACAGGGCATCGCGGCATGGTGGGCTCGGCTGTGGTCCGGGCGTTGGAGAATGCGGGTGGGTTCCGTCCGGTGGTTCGTACGCGGGCGGAGCTGGATTTGCTGAACCAGGCGGCGGTGGAGGCGTTTTTTGCGAAGGAGAAGCCGGAAGTGGTGGTGAATACGGCGGCGAGGGTGGGCGGCATTCATGCGAACGAAACTTATCCGGCGGAGTTCATTCGGGAGAACTTGTCCATCAACTTGAATTTGGTCCATAGCGCGTGGCTGCATGGGGTGAAGCGTTTTCTGAATTTGGGGAGTTCCTGCATTTATCCTCGGGAAGCTCCGCAACCGATGATGGAGGATTGTTTGCTGACGGGGCCTTTGGAGAAGACGAACGAGGCTTATGCGATGGCCAAGATTTGCGGTCTGGAGCTTTGCCGGCATTACCGGAACCAATATGGGGTGTTGTTTCATTCGGCGATGCCTACTAATCTGTATGGTCCGGGAGATAACTACCACCTGGAGAACTCGCATGTCTTGCCCGCGTTAATTCGGCGTTTTCACGAGGCGAAGGAGGCGGGCGCTTCGGAGGTGGTGATGTGGGGGACGGGGAAGCCGAGGCGGGAGTTTCTCCATGTGGATGATTTGGCGTCGGCCATCCTGCGATTGCTGGAACTGGATGATCCGCCGGATTGGGTGAACGTGGGTTGCGGGGAGGACGTGTCGATACGAGAGTTGGCGGAGATGGTGGCGGAGACAGTTGGTTTCGAGGGGGAAATCACGCACGATTTGTCCAAGCCCGACGGTACGCCCCGCAAGCTGATGGAAGTTTCGCGGATCAAGGCGACGGGCTGGCAGCCGAAAATCGGGTTGCGGGAGGGCATCGCCCGCATCTACGAGGAGTTCAAGGATTTGCCTGGACGCGGAGAGTTGCGGGACTGAGGCGGAGGACCAGTTTATCGGCCTTTTACTCGAACTGTTGCTGGAAGACGCGGAAGGCGTCGGATATTTCCCGGAGTTGGTGGCGGAGGGCTTCCACTTCGTCGCGCAGTTCCTTGATTTCGGTGGAAATGGCGTCGAACCTTTCGTTGTTCCGGGCGGAGGGGGAATAGGTGGGAGAGCCGCGTTCCTCCAAGGTGGGAGGTGGGGCTAGGAGGTGGAGCCAGCGGCGGTCCTTTTGGCCAGGGGCTGGATCCATTTCGGCGACTAGAGCGGGGGAGCGGTCGCGTAGTTCGGCGAGAGTTTCCTCGACATCTGCGAGATCGTCGAACTCGTACATGCGGGCGGCTCTTGAGCGTAGCTCGCCGGAGGTTTGGGGACCGCGATTGAGGAGTTCGCAAAGGAGGGCGCGTTCGGGCTTTATGAGATCGAGGGTTTTCTCCGCGTTATGGCTGAATTTGGGGACGCGGGAGCCTACGAGGGCCATGCTCATGACGAGGCGCTTGAGGCGCATCCCTTCGATGGTATCGGAGACTTTGTCCTCGGAGAGGGTGCATTTGGGGAAGCGGTTGTTCTTTTGGTTGCAGGCGTTTACCAGTGCGTTGAGGGTCATGGGGTAGTACTCGGGGGTGGTGAGTTCCTTCTCGATGAGCGAACCGAGTACGCGGGTTTCCTCAAAGGAAAGCTCGGGCAAGCTTTCTTCTTCCCCGTCGGCTGAAGGAGCTTCGGAAGAAGAGTCCAGCACTGGTCCGGTTTCTTGTTCGCCGTGCTCGTCTTGCCGTTGCGGGTGTTCTTCCATGAGGGGGGAGGACGGCCCGCGGGCAAGGGTGTTGGCGGGCGGGACTTAGTGTCAGTCGGCGTCGACCACGCTGACGCTTCTGTGCTCTTTATCGAACTGTACCTTGCCTCCTGTGAGGGCGAAGAGGGTGAAGTCGCGGCCTTGTCCGACGTTGCGACCGGGGTGGTACTTGGTGCCGCGTTGGCGGAGAATGATGTTGCCGGCGACGACGCTTTCGCCACCGAATTTCTTCACACCGAGTCGCTTGCTGTTGCTGTCGCGACCGTTCTTGGAAGTTCCTTGTCCTTTTTTATGGGCCATTTCGTATCCTCTTTTTCGCAGGGAGAGAGTCGAGGCAAAGGTGATTATTTGACTTCGATGGAGTCGATTTCGATTACGGAAATTAGTTGGCGGTGTCCTTTGCGGCGTTTGTAACCTTGGCGTCGCTTCTTTTTGAAGACAATGACCTTCTTGTCCTTCTTGTTCTCGAGGATCTTAGCTTTGACGGAGGCGCCTTCCACGTAGGGAGATCCGAAGGTGGGCTTGCCGTCTTCTACTAGCATGAGAACTTGGTCGATGTCGACGAGGTCGCCTTCGTTGGTATCGACGAAGCGGTTGACGAAGAGCTTATCGCCCTTCTCCACAGTGAACTGGCTGCCCTGGGTCTGGATGGTGGCCTTCATTTTTGGAAAAAGGTAAAGAAAGAAACGTTTTTTTGGGGCGCCGGCAAGCGTAATTGAGGGGTTGGGTCGGGATCGGGTTACGTTCTTCGAGGGTTGAAGAAGCCCGTTGTAGGCGTAGGCTATGGCTCGTCATGACGGTTAAGGTGGATGCGGCGAAGGTGTTGGAGTACTACCGGGGAGAGAGGGCGGTGGAGTATTATGCCCGTGCTGCGGCTTCGGTGGGCTTGTGGGCGTCCGAGGAAAAGGTGTTTGAGCGGGCGTTCCCTGAACGCAAGGCTAGTGTGCTGGAATTGGGTTGTGGGGCGGGGCGGATTGCACTGGGTTTGTGGGAGCTGGGTTACGAGAGGGTGTTGGCGACGGACGTTTCCCGTAAAATGGTGGAGAGGGCCCGGCGTTTGACGAAGTCCATGCGTTACGGAGTGGAGTTTCGCGTAGCGGATGCCTTGCGTTTGCCATTCGAGGAGGACGAGTTTGACGGGGCGATTTTCGGTTTCAATGGATTGATGCAGATTCCAGGGCGGGGCAACAGACGGCGGGCGATGGAGGAGGCGTATAGGGTGATTCGCCCGGGGGGGCGATTCGTCTTCACCTCGCACGACCGGGAGATGGAGAAGTGGCGGAAGTTCTGGAACCGGGAGAAGAAGCTTTGGAGGAAGGGGAGGCAGATTCCGGAGTTGCTGGAGTTCGGAGACCGTTTCGAGGATACGGAGCTGGGCGAGCTTTTCATCCACGTCCCGTTGCGGACGGAAGTGGCGAAGGATTTGCGCGAGGTGGGGTTTCTGGTGGAGTTGGACTGCCTGCGTTCACAGTTGGCTAACGAAAACCAGCGGGTGCGCGAGTTTTCTGACGAGTGCCGTTTTTGGGTGTGCCGGAAGCCGGAGGGGGAGGAGGCGGACTAAGTGGATCCGGTTCGGACGTGGCTTAGGCCAGGCATTCCGGGTCCA
>CAXGVD010000094.1:0-8176 GCA_964012695.1 uncultured Opitutia bacterium | reverse complement strand
AAGAACTGGAAAGTCGACCCCAAGCCGTAAAATACTTCTCTGAGATCAATCTCTACAAGTCGGGTTCGAGGAAAATGGTTGATTCACCGATTTGACCCGCTGGTTCCTCTCGGAGAACGAAGTTGAAGTCCTGATCGAAGCCGAATATTTCAAGAGACTGAATGAATGTGCTATCGCGGCTCTTGTCTGGTGTTCTCACTTGACGAGCAGTCGCCAGAGGAGTGCGGCGAGGACCACGAGTAGGAGAAGCAGGCTGAGGGTTTTGCGTTCCCTCGGGGTGGTTAGGAGGGGCATGGGGTGAGGGTCTTGTCCGCAGTCAGTCCGTCAGGGCGAAGGCGTGTTCGGAGAGGCCTTCGGCACGGGAACGGGCTAGGACGTCTTGGTAGATGGCTTCCTGACCCAAGCCGTTGGCTTCGCGAAGGGTGGTTGCGGAATCGCCGTGGGTGACGAAGGCGTCGGGCCAACCGATGCGGGTTACGGGAATGGGGAGATCGTTTTCCTGCAGGAATTCTACGACGGCAGAGCCGAAGCCGCCGGAGAGGACGTTGTCCTCCATGGTTACGAGGGCCCGGTGGGAACGGGCGTGGCGGCGGAGGAGCTCGTGGTCGAGGGGTTTGGCGAAGCGGGCGTTGACGACGGTGGCGTCTATGCTTTCTTCCAGTTCGAGGCGTTCGGCCGCGCGGAGGGCTTCCCTGACGAAGGGGCCGAGGGCCCAGATCGCGAGGTCGCGCCCTTTGCGGAGGATTTCGGCTTTGCCGATTGGGAGAGGGACGGGTTCTTCCTTGAGGGGGACACCTTCAGCGGCGCCTCGGGGATAGCGTATGAAAGTGGGGCCGTCGTGGGCGAGGCCGGTCGCCATCATGTCTTGGAGTTCGTCTTCGTCCTTGGGTTGCATGAGTACGACGTGGGGGACGCAGCGGAGGTAGGAGACGTCGAAGAGACCGTGGTGGGTGGGGCCGTCGTTGGGGGACAGGCCGGCTCGGTCCAGGCAAAAGAGGACGGGGAGACGCTGGAGACAGACGTCGTGGATTATGGGGTCGTAGGCACGCTGGAGAAAGGTGGAGTATATGGCGCAGACAGGGCGCATGCCTTTGGTGGCCATGCCGGCGGCGAAGAGGACGGCGTGTTCCTCGGCGATACCGACATCGAAGAAGCGGTCGGGCATGGCTTTCTCCAAGGCGGTGAGGCCCGTGCCGCTAGGCATGGCGGCGGTGATGCCGGCGATACGTTCGTCTTGCTTCGCAAGCTTGGCGAGGCAGTGCCCGAAGATGTCTTGGTAATTGGGCGGGGAGCCGGATTTGGCGGGTTTGGAGTTGCCGGTTTCGGGGTCGAAGGGGCCGGAGCCGTGCCACTTTTCTGGTTCGTCCAAGGCGACGGGGAAACCCTTGCCTTTCTTGGTTAGGAGGTGAAGGACAACGGGTTCCTTGGCGTTCTTGGCGAATTCGAAGAAGTGGACGAGTCCCTTGATATCGTGCCCGTCTATTGGTCCGACGTAGCGTATGCCGAGCTTTTCGAAGAGGCTGGATGGTGCGAGGAGTTCCTTGGTGTCGCGCTTGGCCTTGGAGACGATGCGCATGAGGGAGCGTCCGCCGGGGAATTGCTTGAGGAAGGCCTGTCCTTCCTCATGTATGCGTGTATAAACGGGGTTTGTGATCAGTTCGTTGAAGTAGCGGGCGAATGCCCCGACGTTTTTGGCGATGGACCACTCGTTGTCGTTCAGCACGAGGATTAAGCGCTTGGTGGAGGTGGCCACGTTGTTGAGGGCTTCGAGAGTAATGCCGCAAGTGAAGGCAGCGTCTCCGGCGACGGCCACCACGTGCTCGTCTCCGCCCTGCAGGTCGCGGGCCACGGCCATGCCGAGGGCGGCGGAGAGGCAGGTGCCGGCGTGACCCGCTCCGAAGGGGTCGTGCTCGCTTTCCTCGCGGGTGAGGAAACCGCTGAGGCCTTCGGACTTGCGAATGTTGTCGAAGCGTTCGTCGTTGCGTCCAGTGAGGAGCTTATGGACGTAGCCTTGGTGGGAGACGTCCCAGACGAAGTGGTCCTTGGGGGAGTCGAAGGCGAGGTGCATCGCGAGGGTGAGTTCGACCACGCCGAGGTTGGGGCCGACGTGACCGCCGTTGGCCGAGGTGGCAGCGATGAGCCGGTTCCGGATTTCTTGCGCCAGAGGTTCGAGCTTGTCGGGAGGCAGGGCCCGAAGGTCTTCGGGGCCGGATATGCCGTCGAGGATGCGGGTGGCGCTCATTCGTCGTCTAGAGAATGGGAAACGGTTTCGGCGACTTGCTCGCCTTTTCGTTCTCGGACCGCTTTCACCTTCAGTTCTGCTTCTTCGAGGCGCTTGCGGCAGAGCTTTGCCAAGGCGGTACCTTCTTCATAACGCTCTACCAGTTCGGAGAGCGGGGCTTCACCGTTTTCCATTGAGTTGACCAAACTTTCGAGGCGTTTCATGGCGTCCTCGAAGGTGGGTTCTTCTTCGCTCGTAGAAGTCTCGGCGCTCTCCGTCATGTCGAGAAGGTGAAAGTTTGCAGGCAACGGGGTGCTTTGTATAGAGTGAAGGAGAGGAGCGGGCAACGAAAATGTGGAAGCGTTATTCCGCATTCGGGGGAGCCGCCAGCAAGGCATCCAGATGGCGTAGGCCACCTTGCAGGTCGGTGAAGTTTCCGTCGAGTTGGGACTCGAAACATGCGTCCAGCAAGGGCTTGAAGGTGGGGCCGGGGCGGAGGCCCCGCTCCACTAGGTGTCGTCCTAGTACTAGGGGGACGGGCGCGGCGTCCTTAACGTGGAGGGCTTCAGCCCGTTCGAGGAGCCAAGGTCCCTCGGGGAAGTCGAGGGGCTTGGGCGGTCGACCCGCGACGTCCGCGGCGGCCACTCGGACTAGGCGGTCGAGGCGGACGACCTGTCGTGCAAGGCGGCGGATTGCGGCGTCTCCCACCCGTTCTTCGTAAAAGACGCGCGGGGCGAGGTGGCGGCGGACGAGCGGGACGACTTGCTCCACCAAGTCCTTTTGCTTTGTGAGGCGGGCGAGGAAGGCGCGGGAGGGGGCTTCGCCTTCGGTTTCGTGTCGGGGAGAGCGGATTCTGCCGTTTTCATCGCAGAATGAGGTGGCGGGCTTGCCGAGGTCGTGGCAGAGGACGGCGAAGCCGACGACGAGGTCTTCCCAATCGTCTCCGATCCTATCCTTGGCGAAGGCGTCGAGGCAATGGAGGGTGTGGACCCAGACGTCGCCCTCGGGGTGCCACTCGCGGTCCTGTTCGCAGCCGACGAGGGCGTGGAGCTCCGGGTAGTGCTTAAGCCAACCCGCTTCCTTTAGAAACCGCATACCGACGGAGGGGGTTTCCCCGAGGAGGAGGAGCTTCTTCCATTCCTCGAACAGACGCTCGGCGGGCAGTCCTTGCGGTTCGATGGTTTGACAGAGTGCTAGGGTTTCCTCGGCGGGGGAAAGGTGAAATCTGGCGGCGAACTGCATGCCTCGGAGGACGCGCAGGGGGTCTTCCGAGAAGGCGTGGCCTACGTGTCGGAGGATGCGAGCGTCCAGGTCGGCTTGTCCGCCGTGTGGGTCTGGAAGTACGCCCGTGAGGGGGTCCAGAGCCATGGCGTTCATGGTGAAGTCACGGCGGGCGGAAGCTTGCGGGAAAGGGAGGTGAGGGTCCACCTCTACTGTGAACCCTTTGTGGCCCGAGCCAGTTTTGCGTTCCGTCCTCGGTAGGGAGACTTCCACTTGCGTGTGGCGAATCTTCAGTATGCCGAAGGACTTGCCGTACTCGTCCACCTTGCGTTTGCGGGCGAGGAGGGCAAGGAGCTCGTCGGGGTCAAGGCCGCGGACTTCGAGGTCGAGGTCCTTTGGGACGACTCCGAGCAAAACGTCCCTCACGCAACCTCCCACGAGCAGGGTTGAGCCGCCTGCCTCGCGGACCTCGCGGGCCACGTCGAGCACCGTCTCGAAGTCGGGGGAGTCGGCGAACCTATCGAGAAGCTTCAACCTTGCTGGGGGCTCGTTCTTAGTCGAACAGGGCATCCTCCACCATTTGGCAGAGAACGTGATAGACGGGGAGGTGGAGTTCCTGTATGCGGGCCACGTCGGTTGCGGGGACGCGGACTGCCCCGTCGCAGAGCGGGGCGAGCTTGCCGCCGCTTTCACCCGTGAGGCCGATGACCTTAAGGCCTGTGACCTTGGCGGTGGCGGCGGCGTGGAGGACGTTGGCGGAATTCCCGGAGGTGCTGATTGCGAGGAGGACATCGTCTGGTTTGCCTAGGCCGAGGACTTGCTGGGCGAAGGCGTATTCAGGGACGTCGTCGTTGGCGAAAGCGGTGTGGAAACCAGTGAAGGAGGGCAGCGGAATGGCGGGAAGGGAGCCGTGCAGGTTGGCGGCGAGTTCAGGCCCGAGCTTTTCGGCGAGTGCCTCGGGAAGTTTGCGGGGGCGAAAAAAGTTCTTCACCAGTTCGCCTGCGATGTGTTCGCAGTCGGCGCAACTGCCTCCATTACCACAGAGGAGTAGCTTGTTGCCTGATCGGAAGGCGGCCAGCAAGGTGTCGTAGGCCTCGCGAACGTCGTTTGCGCAAGTTGCGAGAGCGGGGATGCGTTCCACCAGTTCGTCGACTTTGTCCATGCCCACCTACGCTAGGAAGGTGCGGGCTAGGGGCAACCGGATTCGGTGGTCGAGGACGAGACGTCTCAATCCTTTGACGCCAAGGGTTATTCGCTTTTCCAGACCTTGGCTGAGAAGTCATAGAAACGCGGGGAAGCGGTCTGTCGAGTGGGGTCGAGGTAGAGCCAGGAGGACGGGTTGTGACGGTGGAGGTAGGGGTAGGTTGTTGGAGTTGTCCAGAGCCAGCCGGTTTTTTCGCGCCAGAGCCAGATGGAGTTGCCGGGCGCTTCTTCGACATAGGTCCAGCCGAGGCGTTCGTGATGAATCCAGGGATAATTTCGGGCGTGGAAGGCGCCGAACCATGGAAGGCTTTTCCAGCCTGCTTCGTGGGTGGTGACGTTTTGGTCGAGTAGGGAGCTTGGGCGAAATTTCCAACCGCTGGCGTAGGGACCATCCGAAGGGAGGTGGAGGGGGACTTCTTCGGGTTCGAACAGGCGGAGGAGGGAGGCGTCCACTTCCTGCCAGTCGGATGTGTAGGAGCCGGTTCTACGTTGGGTGGCGGAGGCGTTGCTTGCGGAGTGGATCGGAACGAACTCGACGCCGTATTCGCCCGTGGGAAGGTGTACGCCGCCGGGGGAGCGAACGGCCCGGGCGAGGTCCGGATACAGGTTTCCCGAGGGGGTGGCGACGGGTTGCTGGCGTGGTAGATCCGGATTGGAGAGGTCGGCGACAAGCAGGCTTCCGTAGGTGGAGCGGCCGAGAAGGAGGCCGAGGTTCACTTCTAGGCTGTTGACGCAATACCCGGAGAAGAGGCTGTTCGCCTTTTGAAAGGTGGCGTCGGGGCCGAGGAGGTAGTCCGTGACGTGGGGTGTTTGGGCATAGGGCGACGCGAGGTAGACGTGGTTGCCGGCGGTGGCGAGCGGTCCGTTGGAGTTTTCGGAGAGATCCAGTTCGTCGAGGTAGTGGGCGTTTTCTCCATCGTATGCGCAGGCCATGAGAGAGCGTCCATAGCGAGTAACGGCTTCGGGTATGGTGGGAAGAGCGTATTGCGGAAGTGGACGGTATGGGCCGATTGATGCGTTTCCGCTTTCGGTGAAGAGGATGGAGTCGGGGGCATCGCGTTGCGGAGTATGTACGCCAAGGAGCAGACCGGGAAGCTCGGCGGGTGAAAGGGGCGTCAGGCGTTCGGGAGAATCGATGCGTAGGGCGTGTAGGCTGGAGTTGTCGTCGGTCGAGAGGATTCGCCACTTCTCCTCCGGGTGCATGCGATGCGTGGTGGCGGTGAGCCCGTAGAGGATGCGGTTTCCTGCAAGGAAGGGGCGGCTCCATTTGGAATAGGTCGATCTGGGGGAAGGCGTCAGGGAGGCGTTCGCTTCGGGGGTGAGGGTGGCGTAGGCCAAATTTTCCTCGAAGCTAAAAGAGAAAAGGTTTCTTGGGGTGGAGGGTGACGGGTGTGGGTAGAAGGCGTCCGCGACCATCATACGAGCTCCGTGGTATGGTAAATCATAGTGTTGGCTTGCAGATGAGTCCGCCCAGAGGATTTGATCGGAGTAGGGGAAGAAGGCTTGGAATTCCTTGCCGCGGTTGTTCGTCGAGGGGAAGCCGGCTACGGCCACCCGGCGGGCGGAACCGTTGTTTTCCAATGCGTAGACTTCGGCGGCGAAGGAGCCGTTCGAGAGCACCCTTGCGAGGTGTAGACGGTTGCCGTGCAGGGCGGAACCTGCGAGGGAGCCGGAGCCAAGGTCGAGAAGGGCGAGGAGGTCGTCGGGGAAGTTGGCGGAGGTGATTCGCAGGGTGGCGTTGGCTTCGGAGACGGAGGCTCTCCAGCCCCAATACCCGGAACCGGGTGATTCGATTTGCAGGAGTTTGTCGCCGAATTTGTGGAGGTGGTCGACTTCCCAAGCGAGAGGGAGCTGGGCGAGCGGGGCGGGGCTGGAGCGGTCGGTTAGGTCGGTGACGAGGAGTTCCCGCCCGGATATGGAGAAGACGTGGTTGCCCGTGACGTCGGGTGCGGCTCGGCGAGGTTGGAATCGGTGAGAGACCGCCCCGTGCTTATACAGTCCTGTGGAGGTCACTTCCAGGACTTGCACCTTTTTTTCATAGGTTCCGCCGTTCCAGGTTTGGTAGGGAATAAGGAAGAGGTTTTGGCTGGGGAGTCGCCCGATGGCTTTCTCGTCGTAGTTGGCTTCCGACCAAGAATAGTCGCCTTCCTTGCCGAGGTAAACGCGGTGCGAGAGGCGTGGGGCGGCCTTGTCCGAGACATCGAATAGCGATGCGGTGACGCGGCGGTTCTCTACGCCGACGGCGAAGAGGCGGTCTCCCATGGGTTCAATATATTCGGACCAACCTGGAACGATGAGTTCTGAGAGGAGACGGGGCTTGGCGGGGTCACGGAGGTCGATGATGAAGAGGGGGTCTGTGCGAAGGAAGGTGACGACGTAGGCGTAGGGACCGTCGAAGCGGGTTGCGTAGAGGGTTTCGCGCTCGGCGAGTTCGAGGTGGCCGAGACGTTTACCCGTGGAGAGGTCGAAGTTTTCGAGCAGAGTGTAGCGGCCTCTCCGCCAGTCGTCGCCTCGCTGGGCTTGGGAGATGGCGGTAAGGACGCCATTGCTGAAGCTGAGCTTGAACTTATCGAGGATGCGTCCGCCTGGTCGGATGATGGGCAGGGCGGCGGGGCTGCCGGAAAAGTCGTCGATTTCGAAGGGGCGAAGGATTTGGTCGTTACGGTTGGCTGGGTCTTGCGTGGTGAAGGCTAGGTGTTTGTTGGTAGCGGTGAAGACGGTGGAGTGGTAGCCGGGGCCGTCGAAGATTTGCTCGTCGGTTTTTTCGGGGGCGCCGGGGTTGTCCAAGTCGTAGGAGATTAGGACGGTTTTAGATTCGTAGTAACGACTGGGAAGCAGGTTTCTGCGGGAAACGAGGACATAGAGGTGTTTCCCTACGAGGCGGCTGTCGAGGTAGGCTCCGCCCAAGTCCACGACGGCGGTTTCGGTGACTTGGGTTTTCTCGATGCGCAGAAGCCGGAGCTTGGAGGAGGAGAGTCCGTTTCGGGTGGGGTCGATGAAGCGGGCGAAGAGAGCGACGTATTCGCCATCGTTGAGGGCGTACATTTGCTCGCCCGAGGCGGGCAGGCGGTGGCGGGCGAGTACTTGGGGGGCGTTCGGATGGGTAAGGTCCGCCACTTGCAGGCCTCGGAGCTGGTTGTAGAAGTAGAGCTTGTCTCCCGTGAATCGCCAGAGGTCCGACTCTTGGACTTGGTCCGCCGCATCCGCCAGGGAGGAAGCGTCCGCAGTCTCGAGCCTTAAGGATGGGACGAGTGAATTTACGCCTTGTGGATCGGGTTTAGTTTCCCTGAGACCGAAGCGGTTTCTGCCTGAGAAGTAGGAGTAGGGGAGAGGGGAGGATTTGCTCCAAGTCAGGCGAGTTCTGCTGCGTTCCAGGTCGCGTGGGATTTTGAGGTATAGCTTGCCGGATGCGTCGGCGGGGACGCGTCCCGTACGGAGTGGAATCCATTCGCCGGTTTCCGGATCCTTGGCTTCCAGACGAATGCGGCGGGCACTGGCGGGGGGGGGGGCTTCCCCCCCCGCCCCCTTTTT
>CAXGVD010000093.1:0-8238 GCA_964012695.1 uncultured Opitutia bacterium | reverse complement strand
TCACTTCCTGAGCCCTGCAATAGTCAAATCTGGAGGAGAATTGGTGGAGGCGGACACCGGTGCCTGTCTCGTTTATTCCCCTGGCCATCCGCAACATTACGCTGGACGGGGCAAACGATGGTCGAACGATTGGGCCACCTTCACTGGCGCCTCCGCGGAAAAGCTCGTTCATGAAGCAAAGGTGCCCATAAACCGAGTGTTTTACCCGTCCAGAACGCACTTCGTCGCTTCTCTGTTAGAAAAGATCAAGTACGAGAGGTCCAAGCGCGAAAACCAGTGGGACAATGTCGCCACCATGGCACTTAACGAGGTCTTCATTAAGTTGGCCCGCTTCTCGAAGGAAGACGCCGCTTCATTTCCCTCCGACCACTCACAAAATCTGCGGGAGATTAGAGCGGAGGCACACGACAGGCTTTCCGAAAACTGGCCCATCGAGGAAATGGCACGAATGGCTAATCTGAGTTGTAGTCGCTTTGCCTCCCTTTACAAAAATCAATTCGGAGTCAGCCCGACGGAAGACCTCATTCGCTCGCGAATCGAACGAGCCAAGGAGTTGCTGTCCAGGGTCCGCGTGAATGTGAAGGCCATTTCCAAAGCATGCGGATTCGAGAGCGTCCATTACTTCCATCGCTCGTTCAAGAAGCGCGTGGGGGTAACACCCAAGCACTACCACCGGGTTAAGAACCCAACAGGAGTCACGCGGATTCGAAACGACTTCACCTTGGACTCATTGTCTCTGGACTCGGATTACAGCGGTATCGTCGTCATCACGGAAGGCGAAGTCTTCTTCAAGGGAAACAACGCGGACTGGGCGGACTTCCTCGGCTGGCCCGAAAAGCAGTTCGCGAGAAAGCCTCTCATGAATTACGTAGTGCCCGACGACGTTTCCGTCGCCCGCATGGTGATTAGCCAAATCACCCAAGGCCAACATGTCCGGGACATCATCCTACGGCTGAAAAAGAAGGACGGCACCATGGGGCTCATCGAGTTCTCCGCGCTTTCCAAAGGCAAAAACTGGTTTTGGTTCGCCAGAAAGTTACACGAAGACGAACTCAAGGAATATTGAATCGACAGGGCCCCCTCCCGCCATCTTTGCGGCCAAGATTGAATAATCCGTGCCGATTCGCACTGTTTGTCTAGGGCCGCGAATCCGAAGTTGGGAACGCTTGAGTGAAGGCGTTGGCAGTTGCGGATGATCTTAGCGGCGCGGCCGAGGTGGCCGGCGTGGCGTGGCGCATGGGCATGGCGACGGTCGTGTCCACAAGCATGCATCTCGATTACCCGTCCGAAACGGAGGTCGTGGCGGCGGACGCGGATTCGCGTTCGAAAACCGAGAAGGAGGCCGCCGAGATTTGGCGAGAATGGGGCGAACGAGCAGCAGCCGCCGCTTCGCCCCTATTCTACAAAAAGATCGATTCGGTCTTGCGAGGACACTTGTCCGTGGAACTTAAGGCTTGCCTGGATGCGGGGCCCTGGATGCGGGCACTTGTGGTTCCTGCAAACCCAGAGCGCGGACGTGTGGTTCGAGACGGTTTCCACCGCGTAAAAGGCACGGCTCTGGAACAAACGGAATTCGCTCGTGACCCGCGTTTTCCCCTTCGAAGTTCGCGTGTCGAGGAACTGGTGACCGATTCGGTTTCGGTGAAAGCGAGGAGAGGTCTCAAAGGCCTCGGCCCGACGAAGATCGCCGTGGGCGACACAGAGACAATCGCTGATCTTCGGGCTTGGGCGGCCGTGAAGGACCAATACCTTCTAAGGGCTGGCGCCTCACCTTTTTTCGCGGAATTGTTAAGAGGCATTGGCGGGAGCGAGCGAATGAAGGCAGCGACGCCCGAATTGCCGGAAACGGGTGGAACTTGGCTGGTCTCCGGGAGTGCTTCCGAACGGGCCGTCTCCTTCACGGAACGCTTAGAAATCGAAGGATGGCCCGTGGTAAGGAGTGACGAAACCCCCGTTTTGCCCGGAACGCCCCAACTCCTTGTGGCACGGCATCCGCGACAAAGGTCCTCCGAACCGCCCGGCGTTCTGACCGAGCGCTTGGCCCGGGTCGTCGAGCAACTACTTCGCTCCAAGCCTGGCGTCCCGCCCCACCTTTGCCTGGAAGGAGGAGAAACGGCGGCGGCGGTCTTGAAGAAGCTCGGCAAAGCGAGCCTATCCCTTCTGCGGGAATGGGAGCCCGGCGTAGTTACCTTGAAGGCAGACGGACTCCTAGTCACGATCAAGCCGGGAAGCTACCCGTGGCCTCCGGACTTGCTCAAAGAAAGCTGATCGCTGGGCCAACGCGGGATCTTACGCCTCCCGCACCTTGTCCTTGGCCCGCTCGATTTCTTCTTCGAGATCGGCAATTTCCTCCGCCAATTGGCGTCGAACGTTTTCCGCGTCCTCGTGGTTTCCAGCCTCGAGCGCTTCGGCCAAGCTTTTCTCCAAAAAGATTTTTCGCTCGGCGATCTTGGCCGCATACTTTGCCTCGATCTCCGCAATTTCGGCTTTTTGTTCGTCCGTGAGCGGTTTGGCGTCGTCTCCGCCAAGTCGCTCCATAGCCAGTTCATAGGAACTCTTCATGATGATATTCAAACCAAAGAAAGCCTGCATCCAAAGGCAATGAAAAAGACAAGTACGAGCGGAGCGGGAAACAAGCGTGCTCCGTGTCCGTTACGAAACCTTCGTGCGGAAAGCAGGCAAATAGCCAAGTAGGCCGAGACGGTGAACTCGGGAAGCCAGCTCACCGGACAGGAAGCGTGAAAAAACAAACCCGGCACGAAAATGCCCACCGCCACCAATCCGTCCATGCAGGACACTACCCACCACGCCGCTTCATGGATAAAATCGATTCCCCATGCGGAAAACGGCAACCCGATCACACCGAGCCAAATTGCCCCCATCGCCATCAAGACCAGAAAGACGTTAAGGAAGATGCCGCCGGGCGAAAAAACGCCAAAGGCGTCTACCGTCAAGGGCGCTCCCGCCAAGGTTGCGGAGATGCTGATGCCCAAGCCGTTGGCGAACCAGCGCGCGCTCAAAGTCGCCGCCTTGCGCCAGGCAACCAGCTCCTCGTCCGTCAAGCTCGGCCATGGCCGCAACCATGCCTGCAACTTTTCGCTCAGTGGGCCGCCGAAGAGAATGATAGAAGCCACGACCGAGTAGGAGAGTTGAAAGCCCCTGTCCCAAAGCTGTCGGGGGTCCCAAGCCAATGTAAATACGGCGGCGGCGACCAACGCGGGAAAAGCACCGCCTTTTCTTCCCAAGTGGTGGGCACCCCGCCAAAACGCGATCATGACAAAGGCTCTGCGGGCGGAAGGTGCCCCGCCAGTCACCTCCACGTAAACGAACAACAATACCAGAAGTACCCATGTTTCCACCCACTTTGGACCCGGCAGAAACAGGAGCAGGAAAACCAGAAGAGCGGCAACGATGCCCACGTGCAAGCCGCTGATGGCGAACAAGTGCATGGCTCCCGCCACCACGAATTGCTTCTTCCGTTCGGCTGGAATGGCGGACTTCTTTCCCAGCAACATCGCCACAAGCAGATTCGCCCTCGTCTCATCCTCGTCTTCGGCTCCCGCCAATAAAGTTTTCTCCAACCCCTCATTCCAGCGCCGGCAAAGTCGGATCCACCTAGGGGCTTCCGCTTCGCGGTGCAAAACGATTCCCCGCAGGAAATGATAGTGGACGCCCTTGGACGCCAGAAATTCGTCGAAACCCGAACCGGATTTCCCCGTGACGGGGTACAAAACGCCGCGGGCGGAAAAGACGGCGCCGCGAAGGAGAAAATCCTTCTCCGCATTTTTCTTCAGGCGAAAGTAAAGTCGTTTGCCCACGAGGTCCTTCCGTACAAGCGGAGCTTGGAGTACCGAACCGATGCCCTTCGTGGAGTCCGACTCTTCGCTCTCGAACAAGCGGACCACCTCCACCTTTAGGTCAAGCTCCCGGGGCGGGAGGGTCAAGAGGCCGGTGGCCGGCTTACGAACTCCTTCGACGAGAAGAAAGTGAGCGGCGGCCAGACAACCGACCGCCGTGACGAAGGTGGGTGCCCACGCAAGCTCCCATGCAAGCCGAACGCTTGCCGTCCAAGCCAAGACACCCGACGCAAGGCCCGCAACCACCAAAAGCTCGATATCAGCCGAAGGCACGGCGTCCGCCGCCCAATATCCCGCCAGACCAGGCAGGAGAATCCAAAGCCAAGGAGCCCGAAGTGGGGTGGGTGCAGACGTGGTCTGGGGAATTAGGACCATGCTTGCGGCCTCCCTTAACGTGCGCTTGGATATTCCGCGAAATGGAGGAAAGCGAGCAAGAGCCCTTGCTTAACGGAGGTCGGAAGCCTGGAAGCGCCTTTCGACCGCTGGCCGAGCGGATGCGTCCGCGATCGCTTGGTGAGGTGTTGGGTCAGAAACATATCTTGGGGAAAGGTTGCCTATTACCCAAATTGATTCGGGACAATCATATTGGCAATTTGATTTTTACGGGCCCGCCCGGGTGCGGCAAAACCACCCTGGCCGAAGTCATTGCAGCGGAAGGTGATTGCCGGCTACTCCGGGTCAACGCCGTCACCTCCAACGTCGCCGAACTCCGCGAAGCCCTGAAGCTAGCCCGCTACCACGGTTCCGCCAAATGCTTTTTGTTCGTCGATGAAATACACCGCTTCAACAAAGCCCAACAGGACTTGTTGCTGCCCGACGTCGAGTCTGGCGCAGCCCGCTTGATCGGTGCCACCACCCACAACCCCCGCTACTATGTCATACCGCCGTTGTTGAGCCGCAGTCACCTCTTCACCTTCGAACCTTTGCAGGGCGAAGAAATAGAGCGGGCCATCGAAACCGCCCTCGCCAACGAGGAGCGAGGCCTCGGAGCACGAGGTTGTGCAATCGATGCCGCCACTGTGACTCGCCTGGCCTCGTTTGCGGACGGAGACCTGCGCCGAGCATATAATTTCCTTGAGACCATCGTGGAGGCTCTGCCCATGGGCGGAACCATCACGGACAAGGAGGTCGCCGCCTTCGCCGCTGAACGAGGGGTACGCTACGATCGGGGCGAGGACGAACATTACGACACCGCTTCCGCCTTCATCAAAAGCATGAGGGGCAACGATCCAGACGCCGCCCTCTACTGGCTGGCCAAAATGCTGGCGGGCGGAGAGGATCCCCGCTTCATCGCCCGCCGACTCGTCATCTTCGCATCCGAAGACGTGGGGCTGGCCGATTCCCGAGCTCTGCTTCTCGCCGATTCCTGCTTCCGGGCCTGCGAGACCATCGGCCTGCCCGAGTGCGAGTTGAACCTCGCCCATGTCACCTTGTTTCTCACCACCTGTCCAAAGAGCAACAGCGCGACCCTGGCCCTAAGCGCAGCCAAGAGGGCCCTCCGCGAAAACCCGACGCAACCAGTGCCGCCGTCCATCCGTGACATGCACGGGCGAAACAAAAAGTACAGAGACGAAAACGCAGAACGATACCGCTACAGTCACGACTACCTGGAAAATGTCTCCAGTCAGGATTACTTGGAAAGCCCGCTCGAACTGTACGTCCCAAAAGCTTCGGGAGCGGAAAAGGCAGTAGCGGAACGTCTCGCCCGCTGGAAAGCCTTGAAGAACGAAAGGAAAAAGAAGACCTAGAAGGGTTGCCTTTTCGCACCCGAGACGGAAATATTTCATATTTGGCCCAGGCATAACTGCCGAATGCCGAACCAACGCACTTCACACGCACAAGCATCCAATCCGCCACAAATGCTCTACGACCGTCCATACATGAGGGCTCCGACCTTTGGTCCTCGCGCTGGAACGCTCAAGGTACTGTTAATTTCCTTGATAGTCGCCTTCGTGTGCCAGAGCGTGATCGATGCGTTCTTCGGCGGATTGGAAGCCCTGCTCGAATGGATGGCGTTTTCCGGGGTAGCTCTATTTGAGGGGAAGGTTTGGACCTTGGTCAGCTATGCCTTTTTGCACGAGGACGCTTTGCACCTGGTCTTCAACATGCTTGGCGTCTTCTTCATCGGGAGGGCATTGGAGGAGGAGTTGGGATCGCGCTCATTGGCTTGGCTGGCCGTCTTCGGCGCCGCCGGAGGGGCGTTGGCGTGGTTTGCCTTCAATGTGGGGGAAAGAGGCGTACTCGTGGGCGCGTCCGCCGTTGTCACGGCCTTCCTTACCTGCTTTTGCCTGCGGCGTCCCGAGCAACCCATCACCCTGCTCCTCTTTTTCGTTTTGCCCTGTAACTTGAAGCCCAAGTGGGTGTTGTGGGGCCTTTTGGGGATCGAGGTTTACGGCTTTCTATTTATTGAGTTGAAAGGAGCTGGCGGAGTGGCTCATTCCGCGCACTTGGGAGGAATGGCGGCTGGCTTAGCGTACTTTTTATATTTGCGTTCCGTCACCACGGGTAGAGTGGCCAAACCGCAGTTGCAACGTCCGTCCTGGCTCAAAAGCAAGTCCGTGCGCAAACCCGTCGCACCTGCAGGCTACACTGTGAACCTGAGCAATCGGGAGACCGTACAAAAGGAAGTGGACCGCATCCTGGACAAAATCAACGAACGCGGCTTCGGCTCCCTCACGGGAGAGGAGAAACGCATCTTGGACAAGGCCAAGACGCTTCTCGAGAAGTGAGAGCTTCCCGTAAATTGTCGTTGCGGCGCGACTCGGCTTCCCCTTTTCTAGACTTCCCGCTTCAAAGCATAAAGAAAGCGCACCCGAACCAAGAGACTTTATTCATATGAACAAACACCTCCAGACATTATCTCTATCTGCCCTGCTCGCACTCGCGTGGACGGTGCCCCTGTATGGGCAGGACGACGCCGAAAAGCCAGCTGCGAAGTTCGAGGAACTGGAACCGACCAAACTCATGCAGGGCGAAGCCCGCACGCTCTCCCAAGTCTTGCAACGGTCGCACTACAGCAAAGTCTCGGTGAAGAACGTGGATCGCGAGGAGTTCATCGAAACTTATATGAACCGTCTCGACCGCCAGCGCCTATATTTTCTAAAGGAAGACCGCGATCGATACTACAAAACCTTCCTGCCCACCATAGCCACTTACTTGGAACAAGGAAACCTCTTTCCCGGCTTCCGCATCTTCAACGACTACAAGGTGAAGGCGGTCAAGCGGTTGGACTTGGCCCTCGAACGCATCAAGGGAGACTTCGATTTTTCCGGAGACGGTGTAAACCGCCCCGATCGCGAAAAGCTCGATTGGGCCGAAAGCGAGGCGGAAATCGACGAGATTTGGGAAAAACGGCTCACCTACGAAGTCCTTGCTGAAGTCCTCAACCAAGTGGACTTGAACGAAGAGAAAAAGAGTGACCAAAACGCCACTAAGGGTGAAGACAAGGAGCCTGATTTGTCGGAAGAGGAACAACTTGCCGAGTATGTGAAGGAGGCCCGAAAAAAGCTCACCACTCGTTACGAACGCTGGCGGAAGAGTATCCTCGACATCGATTCTTCCGACGTGCAAGAGACCTACCTCACCACCCTCACTCAAATGTTCGACCCCCACACTACCTTCCTAAACATCGAGGAGCGGGACAGGTTCAACCAGTCCATGCAGAATACCCTCGTAGGCATAGGCGCGCAACTTCGGGATGAAGACGGCTATTGCACCATCAAGGAACTCCTCCCCGGCGGGCCCGCAGAAGCCTGCCGCCAACTGGAGCCCGAGGACATAATCCTCAAGGTAGGGCAGGGAGAGTCGGGCGAGTTCGTGGATGTGGTGGACATGAAGCTGACCAAGATCGTAGAGCTGATCAAAGGCCCGAAAGACACGGTAGTGCGCCTCTTCATCAAGCCCGGCAAAAGTCCTTCCGAGCGGAAGACCGTAAACATAACCCGGGACCGCATCAAGCTCACCGCCAACCTCGCCTCCGCCACCGTACACGAAGTGCCCGCTCCGGAAGGAGACAAGACCTTAACCGTCGGCATCGTCGTGTTGCCTTCCTTCTACGGATCCGCACCTGGCGAAGCCAAGGCCAAGGCCTCCGACGACGTCGAGGAACTCGTGGAAAAACTCAAGGCCTTGGGTGCCGAGGGCATCATTCTCGACCTGCGCCGCAACGGCGGCGGCTACCTCAGCGAAGCGGTGAACCTAGCCGGCCTTTTCATTTCCCGAGGCCCCGTGGTGCAAGTCAAGAGCACGGACGGCAAAATCCGCAAGAAGTTCGACTTCAACCCCAAGCTCGCGTGGGAAGGCCCATTGGCCTTACTAGTTTCCCGTTACAGCGCCTCCGCCTCTGAAATCGTGGCGGGCGCCCTCCAGAACCACGACCGGG
>CAXGVD010000092.1:0-8311 GCA_964012695.1 uncultured Opitutia bacterium | reverse complement strand
CTTCCCGCTTATGTCGTCATGCACGGCACCAAGCCACGCGGGGGTAACCCCATCTGGTCCAGCGGCTTCCTGCCTTCGGTCTTCCAGGCCACCTCGCTCAACCCCGTTGCCGCCAACCCCATCGCCAACCTGAAGCGCCCCGGCCACCTGGACGACCCCCGCCAGCGCTCCCTCCTCGACGCCCTTCGCAACGTCAACCGCAAGCACGCCGACCGGCGTCCGCTCGACGACGACCTCCGGGCCCGCCTTGAATCCTTCGAGCTGGCCTATCGCATGCAGACCGCGGCCCCCGAGGCCTTCGACGTCATGCGGGAGCCCGAACACGTCCGCAAGGCTTACGGAATGGAGCGTAAGGAGTCTAAGGAGTATGCCAAGCAATGTCTCACTGCCCGCCGTCTCATTGAGCGCGGTGTGCGCTTCGTGCAGGTCTTTGCCTCCTGCCCCAATACCCCCGGGGGCGGGGTCCGCGACGTACCTTGGGACGGCCATAACGATATCAATGCCAATCACCGTGCCTGCGCCGCTTCCGTGGACCAGCCAACCGGCGCCCTCCTCGACGACCTCAAGCAGCGCGGGCTTCTAGATGACACTCTCGTAATCTACGGCGGCGAGTTCGGCCGCACCTCCGATTCACAAGGCTCGAAAGGCCGGGACCACAACCCCCACGCCTTCACTACTTGGCTGGCCGGGGGGGGCATCAAGGGAGGCGTACAGTACGGCGCTACCGACGAATACGGGTACAAGGCTGTCGACAAAAAGGTGACCTCCCATGACGTACACGCCACCGTTCTGCACATCATGGGGATAGACCACGAACAGCTAACTTATCGCTTCAACGGTCGTGATTTTCGCCTCACCGACGTGGCCGGCAGAGTGCTTCGACCGCTTCTCGCCTGATGAAGATTCTGCAGACTGCTTTTCTTTTGGCGGCGGCCCCGGCCTCCGTTTTCTCGGCTGCGGAGGTGGACTTCAACCAGGACGTCCGGCCTCTGCTCGCCGACCGTTGCTTCGCCTGTCACGGGCCTGACGCTCACGACCGCAAGGCCAAGCTTCGCCTCGACCGAGCGGATGGCGAGGACGGTGCCTACCGCGTCCACGACGGCGTGACCGCCATCAAGCCCGGCTCGCTCCAAGACAGCGAGCTGTGGTATCGCATAACCACGGACGACGCCGACGACCTGATGCCGCCGGCGAAGTCCCACAAGAAGCCGTTTAGCGAGCAGGAGCGGGCGATCCTCAAGCGCTGGATCGATGCGGGGGCACCTTACGAGCGTTTCTGGGCCTTCGTTCCCGCCGTCAAGCCCGAGCTTCCCGAGGTCAATGACGCCGCTTGGAGCAAGCGCCCGATCGATCTTCACGTTTTGGCCAAGCTCGATTCTCTGGGGCTCCGACCTTCGCAGGATGCGGACAAGCGCGCTTTGATTCGCCGCGTCACCTTCGACTTGACCGGCCTGCCACCCACTCGTGAGGAAATCAAGGCCTTCCTGGAGGACGAACGTCCGCAGGCCTACGAAGCCCTCGTCGATCGCTTGCTGGGCAAGGAACAGTTTGGCGAACACCTGGCCCGCTACTGGTTGGACTTGGTCCGCTTCGCCGACACCAACGGTATGCACAAGGATTTCTACCGCAACTTCATCGCCTACCGGGACTGGGTCATCCGGGCCTACAACGAGAATCTCGGCTACGACGACTTCCTCCGCTACCAGTTGGCCGGAGACTTGTTTCCCGAGCCGACCACCGACCAACTCGTCGCCTCGGGCTTCAACCGGTTGCACCTCATCATCGACCGAGGCACCGCCTTGCCCGAGGAGAGCTTTTTCAAAAACGTGGTGGACCGGGTCACCGCCGTCGGCACCACCTTCATGGGGATGACTGTGCAGTGCGCCCAGTGCCACGACCACAAGTACGACCCCATCACCCAGAAGGACTTCTACTCGCTGTTCGCTTTTTTCAACAACATAGACGCCGCCCCTGAAACCAGCGGTCGCCCCAGGGACGGCCTGCAGCCGCCTTTCGTTGCGGTGGGCACGCCGGAGCAAACCGCAAACATGAAGCGTCTGGACGGGCAACTCGCCGAGTGCGACCGGGAGATTGCGGCCCTCAAGAGGAAGATGGCGGAAGAGAAGGAACCCGGCCGGAAGACGGTTCTTTCCCAGGAACTCAAGAAGCTCGGGAACCGCCGCAACCTCCTGAAGGGCCAGCGGGACGCCTTGGACCGAGCCATTCCGCGGGCCATGGTGATGAAGGAGCGCGGGCAGGTCAGGCCCACCCACGTCCGCATCCGGGGGGAATACGACGCTCCCGGCGAATTGGTCGCCCGAAACACGCCCGAGTTTCTGCCTCCCTTGAAAAAGGCGGGCGTCGTCGCCTCCCGGATGGACTTGGCCGAGTGGTTCGTCAGGCCCGACAACCCGCTCACCGCCCGGGTGGCGGTGAACCGTTTTTGGCAACAGTTCTTTGGTATCGGCTTGGTGAAGACTTCCGAGGACGTCGGAGCCCAAGGCGAAGTGCCCAGTCACCCCGAACTGCTCGATCACCTCACGGCGTCCTTCGTGGAATCGGGTTGGGACGTGAAGGCGCTGGTCTGGCAAATCGTCCTGTCCCGGACCTATCGTCAGTCCTCCTCCGCCCGTCCCGAAGCCTTCGCCGCAGACCCCGAAAACCGCAACCTTGCCCGGGGATCCCGCTTCAGGATGGACGCCGAGATGATTCGGGACCAAATCCTCGCAACCAGCGGGCTGTTGGTGGGCACCATGTACGGCAAGAGCGTCAAGCCACCCCAACCGGACGGCCTATGGAAGGCCGTCACCATGATTGGCGAAAGGTTCAGGGCGGACGGCGGCGACGCCATTTACCGCCGCAGCCTCTACACCTACTGGAAGCGGGGCATGCCTCCTCCGCAGATGACTATTCTCAACGCTCCGATTCGGGACTCGTGCGTGGCCCGGCGCGAGCGCACCAACACCCCGAGCCAAGCCCTCCTGCTCCTCAACGAAGGCGAATACCTGAAGGCCGCCCGGGCTCTCGCCCTAAAGGCCTTGGAAGCCGAGCCGACCGATGAAGCCAAGCGGCTGATGGTTGCCTACGAGACCGTGACCTCCAAGCTGCCGGACGAGATGGAGCGCCGGGTCTTGACCGATCTCGTCCGGGCCCTGGGCAAAAGCTACCTCGCTCAACCGGCTTTGGCGGACGCGCTTTGCCAAGGTTCGCCCCCGGCGGACCCCGAGAACAAGGCCCGGCTCGCCGCTTGGACCGTGTTGGTCAACACGCTCTACAACCTCGACGTCACCAAGACCCGTGAATGAAATGAAAGACATGCTTGCGGAACGCAACCTCCTCCGCTCTCGCCGCTCCTTCTTGCTGAACGGGGGAATGGGCCTGGGGACGGCCGCCTTGGCCTCCATGCTCGCCAAGCCGGCCCTCGGCGCCGCAGGCGCGACTGCAAGACCCAGGGCGAAGCGCATCATTTTCCTGTTCATGGCCGGGGCCCCGAGCCAAGTGGACCTCTTCGACTACAAGCCCGACCTGCACAAGCTCTTCAAGACGGAACTGCCCAAGTCGGTCAGCAAGGGACAGCGGGTCACCGCCATGACTCGGGGAAAGCGCCAGTTCGTCGCTCCCTCGACTTTCAAGTTTTCCCAACAGGGCAAGAGCGGGGTCTGGATGAGCGAACTGCTTCCCCACCTTTCCGGGGTGGCGGACGACCTTTGCCTAGTTCATTCCTTCAACACCAACGCCATCAACCACGACCCCGGTAAGACCTCCTTCTGCACGGGCTCGGAAATCCCCGGCAAGCCCAGCATGGGCTCCTGGTTGAGCTACGGTCTGGGAACCTTGAACAAGGACCTGCCCGACTTCTTGGTCTTGCCCTCCGCCTTCTGGAGCGGGCGGGTGAACGTGCAGGCCCTCTACGCCCGGCTGTGGGGCAGTGGATTCCTGCCCTCCAAGCACCAGGGGACTTCCTTCCAGACCGTGGGAGACCCCGTGCTCTTTCTCTCCAACCCGAAGGGAATCGACTCCAAGATACGGCGCTCCATGCTCGATTCTCTGGCCACCCTCAACCGCAAGCATCAACGGGAAATCGGAGATCCCGAAATCCAAACCACCGTAGCCCAGCAAGAAATGGCCTTCCGCATGCAGGCCTCAATTCCTGAACTGACGGATGTTTCCAAAGAGCCCAAGGCGGTTCTGAACATGTACGGGCCAGATGTTCACAAGTTGGGGTCCTACGCCAGGAATTGTCTGCTCGCCCGCCGCATGGCCGAGCGAGATGTGCGCTTCGTGCAGCTTTTCCATCGAGGCTGGGACCACCACTCCAGTCTGCCCAACAACATGCGGGGGCAGTGCCGGGACGTGGACCAACCCACCGCCGCTCTGCTCAAGGACCTCAAGGCTCGCGGACTGCTGGAGGACACATTGGTCGTGTTCGTCGGGGAGTTCGGCCGCACCGTGTACGGACAGGGCAACATAACCCGCGAGAACTACGGGCGCGACCACCACCCCCGCTGTTTCTCGGGCTGGCTCGCCGGTGGCGGCATCAAGGGCGGCGTCCATTACGGCAAAACGGACGACTTCAGCTACAACGTGGTCGAAAACCCCGTGCATGTACGCGACCTCCACGCCACCATGCTCCACCTCCTCGGGGTGAACCACGAAGAACTCATCTTCCCCTTCCAAGGACTCGACCAGAAGCTGACCGGCGTTGAAAAGGCTAGAGTAGTCAAAGGAATCTTGGCGTGAACTCCGCTTGGTCCCAAGAAGGCACTGATCCATAAGAAGTAACTCGATCGCATCATGCCTCTCCCGTTCACCTTTTCCGTTTTCTTGTTTCTGGTTCTTGGCCAGGTTTCGCTGGTTGCGGAAATCAACTTCAATCGGGACGTCCGGCCCCTGCTTTCCGATCGTTGCTTCGCTTGCCACGGTCCCGACGCCAAGCACCGCAAGGCCAAGCTTAGACTGGACGAGGAGGCCTCGGCCAAGGACCCGAAGAAGGGGGTCGTCATCCCCGGCAAGCCGGAGGAAAGCGAGTTCGTTTATCGTATCACCACGGACGACCCCGACGAACTCATGCCGCCGCCCAACGTCGGCAAGCCCCTTGCCGCCGAGGAAAGGAAACTCCTTACGAGGTGGATTGCCGAGGGCGCCCAATGGGCACCGCACTGGGCCTACGTCCCGCCCGTGAAGAACGAACTGCCAAAACAGCCTGAAGGGTGGGGGAGCAATTGGATTGATGCCTTCGCCCAGCGTTATTTCCGCGAGTCGAACCTACAACCTGCCGCCGACGCCGATCCCGTGACCCTGTTGCGCCGCCTGCACTTCGATCTCACGGGTTTGCCTCCCGAGCCTAAAACTGTCGACGCCTACGCCGCCGATCCCAAGCCCGTTGTTTACGCCGCCTTGGTGGACCGTCTGCTCCACTCCCCTCACTATGGCGAGCACATGGCCGCCTACTGGCTGGATCTCGTACGCTTTGCCGACACCGTGGGCTACCATGGCGACCAGACCCACAACGTCTCGCCCTATCGGGACTGGGTCATCGACGCCTTCAACGACGACCTGCCCTTCGACCAATTCACTCGGGAGCAACTCGCTGGCGACCTCCTTCCCGACGCCACCACCGACCAAATCATCGCCACTGGCTACAACCGTCTCCTTCAGACCTCCCATGAAGGCGGCGTACAGGCCGCCGAGTACATTGCGATGTACGCCGCCGACCGAGTACGAAACGTCTCCGCCGTCTGGATGGGCGCCACCGTGGGCTGCGCTCAGTGCCACGACCACAAGTACGATCCCTACACAGCTGAAGACTTCTATGCCCTCTCGGCTTTCTTCGCCGATGTCGACGACACCGCCCACCTCAAGAACGGCACGAATTCCCTTCCTACGCGTCGGGACCCGGAAATCCTCGTGAACTCCCGCCGGGAGCGCCAACGTCTCGCCCAGCTGGAGAAACGAATCAAGGAACTGACGGCTCAAGGCAAAGCGGCGGAGGTCAAGCCACTTCAGGCCGAGCGCACCGCCCTGAAGAAGGCCGCCCGCAAGGTCATGATAACCCGCGCCACCAAGCCCCGCGTCACCCGAATCCTGCCGCGCGGGGACTGGTTGGACGAGAGCGGCCCTGTGGTGCAACCTGCCGTTCCCTCCTTCCTCGGCGAGCTTGGCGGAGAGGGCCGCCGGACTCGCCTCGACCTCGCCGACTGGCTCACTGATGCCGACAACGGAGCGGGAACTCTTACCGCGCGAGTCCTCGTCAACCGCCTTTGGTACCGGCTCTTCGGCGAGGGGCTGGCAAAGGACCTTGAGGACTTCGGCGGACAAGGGCAGCCGCCCGAACATCCCGAACTTCTGGACACTCTCGCCCTCCGCCTCGTCGAGCTGGACTGGAAGATAAAACCGTTGCTCCGGGAAATCCTGCTTAGCCGCACCTATCGGCAAACCAGTTGGCCCTCCAAAGGCCATGGTGCCTTCCAGACGGCCCACCGACTCCCTGCCGAAACCGTGCGGGACAACGCCTTGGCCGTAAGCGGCCTGCTCTCCCGGGACGTCGGCGGCCCGAGTGTGAAGCCCTACCAGCCCGCTGGCTACTACCGCCACCTTAACTTCCCCACCCGACGCTACAAGGCCGACACTGGCTCCGCCCTCTGGCGGCGAGGACTTTACATGCACTGGCAACGCCAGTTTCTCCACCCCATGCTACGGGCCTTCGACGCCCCGCGCCGGGAGGAGTGCACGGCGAAGCGTTCCCGCTCCAATACGCCGTTGGCTTCTCTCGTCCTTCTCAACGACCCCACCTTTGTCGAAGCTGCCAAGGCTTTCGCCAAGCGTATCCGAGGCGAAGGCGGCCCCGAACCGGACGCCCGTCTGCGCTACGCTTTTCACCAGGCGGTGTCCCGGAAGCCCGACGACCTCGAACTAGCCACCCTGCGCGACTTCCTCAAACAGGAAGGCGGAGCGGAAGCGGAAGCCGCTTGGTTTCAGCTCGCCCGTGTCCTGCTCAACCTTTCCGAAGCTTACGTACGCCGATGAACATGGACAGCCAAAGTATCAATCGCCGCACTTTTCTTGCCGGTTCCGGTTTCAGCCTCGGTCAAGCGGCCCTCACCAGCATGCTTCGGGCCGAAGGTGGAGGCGCTTCCCGCCCTGACTACCTTTTGCCAAAGGCTCGGGCCAAGCGGGTCATCTTCCTTTGCATGTCCGGCGGCCCCTCCCATCTGGAGACCTTCGACTACAAGCCCAAGTTGGACGAGATGAACGGCCAACCCATGCCCGAGTCCTTTACCAAGGGCCAACCCATCGCTCAGCTCCAGAACCAGAAACTCAAGGTGCAGGGGCACCTCACAAAATTCAAGCAGTACGGCGAGAGCGGACAGTACGTCAGCGATTTCCTGCCCTGGCACGCCAAGATGACGGACGACCTGTGCATCCTGCGCTCGCTGCGCACCGAACAAATCAACCACGATCCAGCTCACACCTTCATGAACACGGGCACCGCTCTCAATGGTCGGCCCTCTATGGGAGCGTGGATCAACTACGGACTCGGCAGTGAGACCAAGGACCTGCCCGGCTTCGTAGTGCTGACCAGCGTCGGCGGGCGCAATCCTCAACCCATCGCCTCGCGACAGTGGGGCGCGGGCTTCCTGCCTAGTCGCCATCAAGGCGTGGAATTCAACTCCTCGGGCGACCCCGTGCACTATGTGCGTTCGCCCGACGGCACCTCCGTGGACACCCAGAGTCGCGTAGTCGAAACCGTTTCCAGACTTGACCGCCACGCAAACCGTCACCTCCAAGACCCCGAAGTGGCCACTCGTATCGCCGGCTACGAAATGGCCTTCCGGATGCAGGCCTCCGTGCCGGAGTTGATGGACATTTCCAAGGAACCGAAGCACGTTCTCGACATGTACGGAGCCAAACCCGGCGACGGTTCCTACGCCTCCAACTGCCTGCTGGCTCGGAGGTTGGCAGAGCGTGGCGTTCGCTTCATTCACCTATACCACCGCGGTTGGGACCACCACGGCGGCCTCGTCAAGTACATGGACATGTGTTGCGGGCTGACCGACAAACCTACCTGGGCCCTGATCCAAGACCTGAAGCAACGTGGTCTGCTCAAGGACACACTCGTGGTCTGGGGTGGCGAGTTCGGACGCACGCCCATGTTCCAAGGCAAGGGCGGTGCTGGGCGTGACCACCACATCAAGGGCTTTTCCATGTGGATGGCGGGCGGCGGCGTCAAAGGCGGCATTGGCCACGGGGCCACCGACGAACTGGGCTACAACGCCGAGCAAGACGTCGTTCACGTACGCGACCTGCACGC
>CAXGVD010000091.1:0-8392 GCA_964012695.1 uncultured Opitutia bacterium | reverse complement strand
GCCGAAACAGGGGCGCCCGTGAACGTCAAAAAGGCCCAATTCCTAGCAGCACACGAGATGAACCACCTCATCCACAAGTTCGTGGAAGCGGGCAACGACCGAGTCTTGCTTTGCGAAAGAGGCTCCTCCTTCGGTTACAACAACCTCGTCGTGGATCCGCTCAACTTCGGTATTATGAAGGCCACGGGCCACCCCGTCGTCTTCGACGTAACCCATGCACTTCAGCTTCCCGGCGGACGTTCCGACTCGGCAGGAGGACGTCGCCGAGCCGCCACCGAACTCATGCGGGCGGGCATGAGCCAAGGTATTGCGGGTCTCTTTCTTGAAGCTCACCCTTCGCCTAAACACGCCAAATGCGACGGTCCCTGCGCCCTCCCCCTCGACAAGCTCGAACCCTTCCTCGCCCAAGCCAAAGCCATCGACGACCTCGTCAAGCAACTCCCTCCTCTCGAAATTGAATGAGCGCCGACGCGGACCCCTGGCCCCGTCTGAGGGAAACCTTCCCCGACCTTCCCCAAGACTCTTGGCCGCGCCTCCAGGCCTACGCCGAACTCCTCAGGGAATGGAATGGCAAGGTAAACCTCGTCTCCAGGAAAGACGCCGACCGCATCGAAACCAAACACCTCTACCACTGCCTCGCCATCACCAAGATCCTGCGCCTCATGCCCAAGGCTCGAGTCCTCGACGTGGGTACCGGCGGGGGTCTACCGGGAATACCCCTCGCCATCTGCCACCCTCAAGCCCGTTTCACCCTTCTGGACTCTGTCGCCAAAAAGGTGGCCGCAGTTGAAGACATGGTTCGCCGCCTTCGGCTCGCCAATACGGAAGTCATGCGGGGCCGGGCCGAAGAACTGCCCAACAAGCGTTCCTACGACTTCGTTCTCGGTCGAGCCGTCACCGCTCTCCCAACCTTCTTCGGTTGGGTGCGCGGAAAAATCCGCAAAGGTGCCCGACACGCCCCCGCCAACGGCATTCTTTACCTCAAAGGCGGCGACTATGAAGAAGAACTTCGGGCTTCTCGCCTCCATCCTGCAAAAGTCTGGAACCTCCAAGACCTTGTGCCCGAGTTCCAACCCGACCAAAAATACCTCCTCCACTTCAAAGCCTGAGCAGACCCGTCCCAAAAACGCAAGTTTTCGGCGGCACGGGCATCGAGCTTGCGTTGAAAACAAAACTCTTTGCGCTCTGCCGCCACTTTCTTGGTGGTCGAAACTACGGAGCTTCCACCCACGTTCTTCTTGATCTTCGTTTCTTCTCGGAAGTGTCTCCTGTTCCTTGGCAGTGACCGCAGAAGTAGGGGTACTCGCCGTTTCCCGCTCCTTTGCAGGGGGAGCAGCGCTTGAAGTAGCGTTCGGTCCATCGTCCTCGGCCGTTGCAGGGGCGGCAATCGACCCGGCGGGTTTCCCATTCGGTGACGGTTTTTTCCGTGCCATCCGGTTGTTTTTGCGTTCGAGGTACGGGAACGCGTTCCCATCGGTTGCCGAAGCCCTTGCACCAGTGGCAAGTCACTCTCTCCTCCCGGTCAAAGACTTGCCCTTTCCCCGCGCACACCCCGCAGGCGAGGCGACATCCCTCCGCCTTGCAGTATTCGCACAGACCCAGTTCCGCCCACGGACCTTTCGTGCATCCCTCGAAAAATAGGAGCGAGAGAAGTCCCGGAAACAGAAATAAAAACCTCTTCACCTAACTCACGATGAAGCTTGCTCCCGCATAGTCAACCTTGCGCCAAATAGCGTTGAGAAGAATTCTCTTTCCGGTAAACTAAGTATTTTTTTTCGACCTTGGTCATTCTACAGGGCCGATACACATGGGAAAAAGCTCCACCTCTTCCTTCGATTCGGTCGAAGAAGCCGTCGCGGAAATCGCGAAGGGCAACATGGTAGTGGTTACCGACGACGCCTCCAGGGAAAACGAAGGCGACCTCATCATGGCGGCGGAAAAGGTGACTCCTGAGAAGGTGAACCAAATGCTGTTGCACGGGCGCGGCCTGATTTGCGTGCCCTTGGTGAGCAACCAGTTGGGCCGAATGGGCATCAACAGCATGGTGCCGCACAACCGAGAAGCCCAGCGGACGGACTTCACCGTTTCTGTGGACGCGGCGGAAGGCATCACCACAGGCATTAGTGCCTATGATCGAGCTGCCACCATTCGTATCCTGGCCGATCCGACGGCCCGTCCCGAGCAACTCGTGCAACCTGGTCATGTTTTCCCTTTGCGAGCCAGGCCTGGCGGTGTGCTGGAACGAGCCGGGCACACCGAAGCGGCGGTGGACCTCGCCTCCTTGGCGGGGTTGCACCCCAGCGGCGTCATTTGCGAAATCCTCAACGAGGACGGCTCCATGGCCCGTCTGCCTGAGCTTTTGCGGTTCCGAAAGAAGCACGGACTCAAGCTCATCTCCATCGCCTCTCTTATCGAGTTCAGGCACCGGCGGGACAAGTTGATAGAGAAGGTGTCCGAGTCCGCCTTCGCCTCTTCTCACGGAGAGTTCAGCCTCCATGTTTATCGGAGCGTTCTGGACGATCGACTTCACTACGCTCTTACTCGCGGAAAGCTGACTCGCCGCCCCACCCTCGCTCGAGTCCAGACGGCTAATGTGTTGACCGACGTCTTCCAGGTGGAAAAGGGGCTGCAGGGGACCGACAGCATCGAAAAGTCCCTCGCCTTGATGGCAGAGGTGGGGTCTGGTGCCTTGCTCTACATGGAGCCTAGGAGGTCCCGAGTCGTCGCCGCCTTTCAGTCCTCCGCAGGAAAGGGATCCCGGAAGGGAAGCAAAGGCAAGGAAGCCGCACCCTCTCCGCCGGGAATGGATTTCCGGGATTACGGCATCGGAGCCCAGATACTCGTCGATCTCGGCTTGCGCAAACTCCGTCTGCTCACGCGCGACCGCCGAAAGGTGGTCGGGCTTGAAGGATACGGGCTGGAAATCGCCGAGCGCATTCTTCTAAAGTAATAAACTCGTTCTGCCGCTATGAGCCTTAACGCCCCAAAGGATTTGCCCGTTCCCGCCTCCGACGGGCTGCACTTCGGAATCGCCTGCGCCTGCTTTAACTCTGAGCTGACGGATCCCCTCCTCACCCGCGTGACCTCTTTGCTGGAGGAAGCGGGCTCTCCCGCCTCTCTGGTGGTGGAGAGGGTGCCCGGTTCGCATGAAGTTCCCGTGGCCTTGGCCCTTATGCTGGCCGTCGAGTCATTCGACTGTCTTCTCGGGTTGGGCGTCGTCATCAAGGGAGCGACCTCTCACCACCACCTCGTCGCCGAGAGCGCTGGGCACGCTTTGCAGCGCCTCGCCGTCGAACGTTGCGTCCCCGTAATCAACGGCCTCATCGTGACGGATACCGTGGAAGACGCTCGCGAGCGCGTTTCCGGCGCCTTGGACCGAGGGGCTGAATTCGCACGAGCCGCCTTGCAAATGGCTGCCCTCAAACGAAAATGGACGAAGAACTCCAACTAGACCCGAGCTGGAGCAACAGAAGGCGCAACCGAGCCGCAGCCTTTTGCTTTCTCTTCCAGTGGGAGATGAACCGCCCCGAAGACCTTGGGCGTGACCTTGAAGCTTGCCTAGAACGTTTGGGCGGTTCGCCCGAGAGCTTTCCTTATGCGGTGGAGCTTGTGGACGGCGTACTGGAGCGCCTTGAGTCCCTCGACGAAAAAATTGCCGAACTCGTTAAAAACTGGGAGTTCTCCCGTATCGCCAAGACCGACCTGGCCCTCTTGCGTCTAGCCGTGTTCGAGCTTTTGCACCGCCCGGACGTGCCGCCCGTCGTATCCATCGACGAAGCCATCGAACTGGCTAAATCCTTTTCTACCGAAAAGTCCCGAAAGTTCCTCAACGGCATCCTTGACAAGTTGCGGGCGGAGTTGGACCGCCCCGCCCGGGAGGCCCTGGTGGAGTAGCCAAGCGTTACATAGCCGAAGCTTTTGTTTTTCCTCGAGCTTGGTGCGAGTTTGAAGAAACGGGCCTACTATTTTGCCTACCCCTTGATTTGGCGAAGGGCTTCGTAGGCGGCGATGGCGGCGGCAGTTGCGAGGTTCAGGGAGCGGAGTCCTTCTTGGAACTTGGGAATGTGAATGCGATCCTCGCCGATGTGGGCGTGTACTTCAGGGGGGACCCCCGAACTTTCATTTCCGAATAGGAGGCCGTCTCCGTCCTTGAACTCGCTTTCCCAAAGGCCCTTTTCGGCTTTGGTCGTGAAGAGGTGGAGACGGGCGGGTTTGTCGGGGGAGGTTAGGAACTCTTCCCAGGAATCGTACTCCTGGAGATCGAGGGCGGGCCAGTAGTCCATGCCCGCCCGGCGGAGGCGGGAGTCGGTCAGTTCGAAACCATAGGGGCGGATGAGGTGGAGGCGGCATCCGGCGTAGGCGCAGAGGCGGCCGATGGCGCCGGTGTTTTGGGGGATTTCAGGCCGCAGGAGGATGAGGTGAATCATCGGCGGGCTAGGTTTTTCAGTGCCTGTGCGGTTTCCCGGTCGGCTTCCCGCTTCTTGAGGTCTTGACGTTTGTCGCGGGCGTTCTTGCCGGCACAAACCCCGATTTCGACTTTCACTAGGGCGTTTTTGAAGTAGAGGCGGAGGGGGACTAGCGTTTTGCCGGCGGCCTCCACCTCCATCTTAAGGCGATCCAGTTCGCGACGCTTAAGGAGGAGCTTTCGGGGGCGGCGGGGTTCGTGGTTATCCTCTCCGCCGTAGGCGTATTCGGAAAAGTGGGCGTTGAAGAGAAACAGCTCGTGCTTGACGAACTTGGCGAAGGCCTCGGAAATTTGGACTGAGCCTCCCCGGGCGGACTTGACTTCGGTGCCCTGCAGGGAAATGCCAGCTTCGAGCTTGTCGCCGACGAAATACTTGTGACGGGCCTTGGAGTTGACGACGGTCGGCGGACCTTCCGCATCTTTTTTCTTGGCTGACACGGAGGGTAGGCGGGGGAACGAATGGGGGAGCGCGCGGCGGGAAGACAGCGTGAGCGGCGCCCTCCGATTGGGTGGGCGACGCACTCAGGCTTCTTCGTCGTCCTCGTAGTATGGCTGGTAGTTGATTTTGCCCTCGATAATTTCGCGCAGGGCGACGTCTTCGGGTTCGAGCTTTTCTAGGGACTCGACGAGGGGCTTGTTGCCGAACTTGAGTTGCTTGGCCCGGCGGGACACGACGTTGATGAGGGCGTTGGGGTCGGGGATGATGGCTTGGGCTTCCTTCAGGTACTCGTCTCTCACGATGGTTTCTCCTGTTCGGGTTGACAAGTGGCTCCGAAAAGGACCGAGTACGGCCTAGAACGCGCTTGTCGGTTTATTGAATTACGAAAGGTTTGGATTATGTTAGGGCTGGTGAAAGTGGGTCGTACGACGGTGGAATCGAGGGAGGCGGCGGAACAGTTGGCGAAATGTTTGGTGCAGGAGGGTTTGGTCGCCTGTGCCCAGATTGACGGACCATTGGTTTCCGTTTATCGTTGGGAGGGTCGTGTGGTTAAGGCGGAGGAGTGGGGGTTGACCTTGAAGTTCGCGGCGAAGGCGGAAGACGAACTGGCAGAGCGACTGGCCCGCCTTCATCCCTATGACGAACCGCAGTGGGTTTGCTTTGAGGCACAGGCCTCGGCAGGTTACGCGGCTTGGGTGAATGGGGAAACGAAGGCGGTAAGTGACGAGGACGAAGTGGGCTGAACTCTTACTCGGCGGGCTTGGTCTTGCGGAGGCTGACAACGCGGTCGCCCACCTTCCACTGGCCCCGCTTCTTAAGTAGGTCAATGCGCTCGAAGCGCTTGAGTACGTTACGTTTCTTCGTGATGCCGCCCGGCGGACGAAAACTTGGGTGCTGGCTCATAAGGGCGTTAAAGCATAGGGAAGGAGTTTCAAGTTTCAAGTTTCAAGTTTCCTAGGGAAAGCGGCGGGCGGTCTTGAGTCGGACGGGGCGGCCACATTCCACTACGGTGAAGTCATGAGATAGCGGCCTTGGGCGGAGCGGAGCTTGATGGGGGCGCCGAAGGCTTTTGTGAGGTTTGCGGCGGTGAGGGTTTGTTTCTTTGGGCCGGCAGCGAGCACTTGGCCTTCCCGGAGGATTAGGACGTGGGTGAAGCAGGGGGTGATTTCCTCCACGTGGTGGGTGACGAGGACGAGAACGGGGCTTGGGGCGGTTGAGGCGCTTCGCTCCATGAAGGCGAGGTAGGAGGCGCGGGCCACGGGGTCGAGGCCCGCGCAGGGTTCGTCGAGAAAGAGGGCTGCGGGCTTGCCCATGAGGGCTCGACCGAAGAGGATTTTCTGGCGTTCGCCTTGAGAGAGGAGTCGCCATGGGCGGTGTTCGAGCGGGAGACAGTCGGCGCGTTTGAGAAAGGCGCGGGCGGCACGACGTTCGGCGGGTTTGTATTCCCCCCAGAAGTTGATCATGGCCCGGGCTCCGCCGATGAGGAGATCGAGTACCGTTTCCTCGGGGCGTATCATGCGGTTCACTTCGCTGCCGGCGTAGCCGATGCGGGCCTTGATTTCGTTCCAGTCGTCTTCTCCGTATTCCTTGCCGAAGGCCCGAATTCGGCCCGTTGTTGGAGCGAGGAAGGCGGTGAAAACATTGAGGAGACTGCTTTTTCCCGAGCCGTTGGGGCCGAGCACGGCCCAGTGCTCACCTCGGCGGACCTGCCAGTTTAAGTCGCGGAGAATGTGGGTTTCACGTTCGACGGTGAGGCTGGTGGCTTCGAGCAGAAGGGGGGGCTTGCGCTTGGCGGGCATCGAGCGGTCAATTGGCGCCTTCGGCGGTTTCGGAGCGGAGGACGAGATCGTCTAGTCCGCGGGAGTGGAACTCCGCGTGGTAGCGGGACTCGAAGCGCTCGATGAGTTCTCGGCGTTCTTCGAGGCTCAGGGAGGATTCTTCCCGTCCTTCGAGGGCGAGAAACGCCTGAAGGTCCCGTTGGCACATGCGGATGATGAGTTCGTCCCAAAAGCAGTCGTCCACGAAGGTGTCGTAAAACTCGACGACTTCTTCGCTCCTGTCGGGAGTCCACTTGCGGACGTATTGGCCGGAGTCCCGGTCTCGCTCGACGAGGTCGTGAGCGCCCCCTTCTTCGTGCAGGGCGTAGAGTTTTTGTTCGAGTTCGAAGTAGGGTTGGCGTCGTTTGTCGCGTCCTCGGTCGTATGAGTCCAGAACCATGCCGGCCAAGGTGAGGGAGTCCAGAAGAAGGCGGTATTCATCCTTGGAAAGTTTAATTTTCATGGAAGTTTCGGGGGAAGATGAAGCTCGCGAGCGGAGGAATTCCGTTCGGCTGATGGGGAGTTTCGGTTTCGTGGCTTCGAACTCAACGGGGGAAGTCGGGGCCTCGCCCGCGTCCACCATCTGGGCCGCCTCGGCTGTCGCGAGGGGGAGCGTTTTCACCTTGTTGCTCGGCCTGTTGGCGTCTTTCGATGATACGGTTGAGGTCGTTGACGAGTTCACCGCGTCTTTTTTCGTCTGTGATTGATTCGGCCCAGGTGAGTGCGGTTTCGGGGTCTTGGCGGGCGACAGTGCGGGCGTAGGCTTCGACTGGTTTGTCCATTTCCTCGGAGGCGGGATAGCCGTTGAGCCATTCGGCGGCGGAGGCGGGGTCTTTTCTGGCCCATTCGCGGGCGACTTCGGTCATGCCCTCGACCTTACTTGCGCCTTTGGGGAGTTCGGCTACCCACTCTGCTGCGGCGGCGGGTTCCCTTTCGGCCCATTCCTCGGCAACGGTTTCCACGGCGCGTTTGCGGTTACCGTCTTCGGGCAGGCCAGCGGCCCAGTCGGCGGCGCGTTCGAGGTTTTGGTTGGCCATTTTGCCGGCGACTCTTCCTACGAGATATTCCTTTAAGGCGCCGGCTTCGATAGAGTCGACCCATTGGAGGGCGATGTCCTCGCCCTTGTGCCATTGATTTTCCATCATGAGGCTGGCGGCGTGTCCACGAACACGGCCGTATGGCAAGGAGGTGAGGAGTTCGGTGGCCCTAGCGGGGTCTTGGTCGCTCATGCCCTTGATGATACCGATGAAGTAGGGGTTTTCATCGCCGTCGTAGTTGGCTTTGGCCCAGGTGATGGCGGCGTCGGGGTTGCTTTTGGCCCATGCGTCGAGGATGCTTCCGAAGCCTATGCGTCGCTCGTAGCCGTTCTGTTGTTTCATCCATTCGGCGGCGCCTTCGGGGTCCACTTGTGACCAGGCGTAAGTGAGCATGCGGAGTTCGGAGAAGCGGGAGGGGCCACCGGGGAGGGCTTCGTAGGCTTGGATGGCGGTGGTGAGGTTGGCGGAGGAGGGGTCCTTGAGGAGTGCGGTGAAGGCAGATAGGCGCTCGATGGGGTTCTTCGACTTGAGTTGAGCGCGAAGGGTTTCCAAGTCGGCTGCTTGAGGCGAAGTTTCCGCGGGCGGCGGAGCGGAGGCGGGTTCCGATGCGAGGTCGGGGGCGGAAGCGTCGGGC
>CAXGVD010000090.1:0-8406 GCA_964012695.1 uncultured Opitutia bacterium | reverse complement strand
TTTCTGCGCAGGTGAAGTCCTCCAAAATTTCTTCGTTGCCTAGACCGGCACCTCTCACGCACTGCTCCGCCTGCGATGCGCTTGACTCGTCCTCAGTCAGGGCCTGTTTTTCCAGAAAGCCGTTCGCGAGGTCTCAGGATGAAATCCCGTGAGTAAGGAAACAAATCAGAAATCGGTATCGGGGCGACGGGTAGCTTTTTTCGGTAGTCGTTTGCTGATGATTTCCATCATGTAGACGACTTTACGTTCAAAAACCACCACGGAGATGCCCCGCCACTCGTCCTTGCTTGCCATCAGGTAAGTGCTTTTGCTTTTGGCTCCGTCGGGAAAGGTTTTTGTCCCATGAAAAGTCTTCGCGCTCTTGTCGTAACTTAATCTTTCTTCAAAATCGGGGATACCTTCACGCTTGGCTAGCCAGTTGAAAACACCTTCTTCAGGATCGTATTGAAAGAAGGCCGTGACGGGTACTCTTTCACCATTCACCAAAGGGTTGAATTCGTAACGTAGAATCCGCCCATTTACCTCCCAACGCACAAGTGAAACATCATCGTAAGTGATCGAAGGTCTGCCTGCGAATCTTTCCGTGACTTTCCTTTTCCATTTGCCGACTTCAGATTCCATTAGCAGTCGCGCTTCCTTTTCGGTAAGCTTTTCCATGGGAGCTGATAGGGGGAGGGTTTCTTTAGGAATTCTTTTGAAAACCAACTCTTGGGTTGCGAGAACTTTATTCTCAAAAACCAATACAATGCTTCCTTTCGTCTCGTTCTTGTTCAACTTCAGCCACGTCGCTTTGCTTTTGACGCCGTTGGGGTAGGTTATTTCGCCAGTAAGGCTCTTTGTGCTTTTGTCATAACTCTGATGTTCGACATTTTCGGGTTTCCCTTCGGCCTTGGCTCGCCAAATGAACACCCCCTTTTCGGCATCATACTCCTTGTAACCTCGAACGGAGATTCGTTCACCATTAACCAAGGGATTGAAATCATAGCGTAGAATCTTTCCTTTGATCTCCCACCGAGCGACCATGACGTCATCAAAAGTGATCGGGTCTTTGCCCACGGCTTTTTCCGTCACTTTGACTTTCCATCGACCGACATCCTCCTCAAGCAGGAGCCTGGCTTCCGATTCCGTTAGCTTTTCCGATGTGGCTACAAGGCCATTGTCCCTCGTTTGCGAGAAAAGACAGGCGAATGAGAAGATGAGAGGAAGGAGCAGACGCTTCATGAAATTGGGTTCTTTTCCTTGGGGAAAACTTAGGCCAACGGCAATTTTTGGCCGATGTGTTTCCGGCCTCTCTTTTCGGCGAGGCGTTGCTGACTGTGGCGTTCATGGCGGCGGGCCTTGAGTTCTTCGTCGGTTTGCTCGAAGCACTTGGGGCAGGATATGCCCTCCTCGTAGAGCGGGGATCTTAAGTCTTCGGTCTTGAGTGGAGCCCGGCAGCCGAAGCAGAGCCGACTCTTGCCTTCCTTGAGCCCATGGACGACGGCTACTCTTTGGTCAAAGACGAAGCATTCGCCCTCCCATAGGCTGTCCTCGGGCTTCACTTTTTCGAGGTAGTGGAGAATGCCGCCTCGGAGGTGACGCACGTTTTGGAATCCTTCGGCGAGGAGGTGGGCGGAGGCTTTTTCGCAGCGGATGCCGCCCGTGCAGAACATGGCCACGGGTCGCTCCTTGTCTTCCGCCAAATCTTTCTTCACATAGCTTTTCCATTCGCCGAAGGTGGAGGTGGCTGGGTTCATGGCTCCTCGGAAGGTGCCAAGTTCCACTTCGTAGTCGTTGCGGACGTCTAGGAGTAGGAGGTTTGGATCGTCGAGGATGGCGTTCCAGTCCTCGGGGGAGACATATTCGCCGGCGCCGTCGCTTGGATTCAGCTCGGGGTCGCCGAAGGTGACGATTTCGTCCCGCAGGTAGATGCGGAGCCTGTGGAAGGTGGGGCGTTCGGTCTCGCACTCCCGGTGGGGGAGATCAGCGAAACGCTCGTCGGCACGGATGAAGGCGATAACGGCGTCCACTCCCGGTTTTGGTCCGGAGAGGGTTGCATTGAGGCCCTCAGGGGCTATGATTACTGTGCCGCGGATATCGTGCTGGCCGCAGGTCTCTTTAAGGTTGCTCGCCCATTGTCCGCAGTCGGGAAGATCGGTGAAGCGATAGAAGGTGGCGACGGTCTGCTTCATTTTGGGGGAAAGATAGGCAAGGAAACCGTTCGGGCAAGGTGTTTGCGTGGTAGGCGTGAAAAAGGCGCGCCGGTTTTCGACGCGCCTTCGGGCGGGGTTTGGTTTGTTGAGTCAGGTGTTTTCAGACTGCTTCGCCTGCCTTTTCGATGGTTTCGATTTTCTTTATGACGACGCGCTTCTTTTTTCCTTCGCCGGTTTCGTAGCCTTTTCCGGTCACCTTGACTTCGGCTCCCACTAGTTCTTCCAAGTTCACCTTGGACTTCTTGCCGAGGGCAGATTTGGACAGGCGTACGACTTTGCCGTCGGAGGTGTTCACGGAGTAGTACTTGTAGATTTTGCCGTCTTTTCCTTTGGTCTCTTTTTTCGAGACTTTGCCCGATATGGTCACGGAAGACAGTTCGGGTGCGGGTTTCTTCTTTCTAGCCTCCGATTTGGCTGCGGGCTTTTCCGTCTTGTCCGCTGCGAATGTGGTTTCAGAGCCGAAGAATAAGGCGATGGCGAGGAGGGTGAGGATACTCGTTTTCATGTATTTTTTCTTTTTTTTTAGGGTTTGATTTATGTGGGTGTTGAAGGAGCTTATAAAAAAATAAAAAAACACAACGTCAAACAATACGTGCACAAATAGAGAAAGTATAAGTTACATTTGTGGAGAAGGTGCTCTTTTATTAGATAATCTAATGAGAGAATCTTTTTTGATTGCTGCCTCGGAGAGAACTTAGCGGTGGTTTGACGGAATTGTCCTTGCCTGTGTGCGGCTCCGGGTTTACCGAAGTAAGTCGTGGTGGCGAAGAACCTGAAGTTCATCGATTTATTTTGTGGAATCGGCGGGTTTCGTTGTGCCTTGGAGGCATGTGGGCACGAGTGCGTGTTTTCTTCCGACTTGGACCCCCACTCTCACCAGACCTACGCCCAAAACTTCGGGGAGACTCCCTCTGGCGACGTCACCAAAGTTGATGTTTCGGATGTGCCGGCTCACGACATTTTGTGTGGCGGTTTTCCCTGCCAGCCCTTCAGCATTTCGGGGAAGCGGCTCGGTTTCGAGGACTCTCGCGGCACGCTTCTCTATCATGTTTTGCGCATTGCCGAGCATCATCGGCCCGACGTTCTTTTCCTTGAAAACGTTAAGAACTATCTTGGGCACGATGGCGGTCGAACCCTCGCCCTTACGTTGGAAATGTTCGACAGAATCGGTTACTGTCCTAACCACGCGGTTCTGGATGCTTCCCGATACGGAGTCCCTCAAAAGCGCGAGCGCATCTATTTCGTTTGTTTTCGGAAGGGCCTGAGCCTGAGAGAGAAGTTTCGTTTTCCCGAACCGACGAATGAGGACGTTGCCCTAGAAGACGTGCTTTTGCCTGCAGGTGACCCCGCCCTCGAAGCAGTCGTCGTCGAGCGTTCCGATATTCGCTTTCACCGGGAGGACGATGGGGCTCGGCAACTTAAACCTAAGCGGTTGGGCACTGTCGGCAAGGGTGGGCAGGGTGAACGCATTTACAGCCCCAAGGGTCACGCCATCACCTTGTCCGCCTTCGGGGGCGGAGTGGGAGCCAAGACGGGTTTGTACTTGGTGGATGGAAAGATTCGCCGCCTCCACCCCGAGGAGTGCAAGCGTGCGATGTCCTTCCCTGAGGACTACAAGCCGCATGTGCGGCCCAATGTCTGCTACAAGCAATTCGGCAATGCCGTGGCCGTGAAGGTGGTCCGTCTAATCTTCGAGCAAATCGAACGCTCCTTGGCGGGAAAGCTCAAGCAGACTTGACTTAGCGAATTCCGCTTTTCTTGTTGGCTAGGTTGGGGCCGTTGTCGGCGGGCATGGATTTGTGCCATGCGGTCACGGCTTGGGTGAGCCGCTTCACGATTTCTGGTTGTTCAGCGGCGAGGTTTTTGGTTTCGCCTCGGTCGGTGTCCAAGTTGAAGAGGAGGGGGGCGGAGCCGTCGTATTCGCAGAGTAGTTTCCATGGGCCGGCGCGTACGGCAAGGTCAGGGAGATTGGCCACTCCGTAGAAGGAATCGCGGTCTGGAGGGCGGCGGAAGAAGAGGGGGTCCTTGCGGGAGGTTTTGACTTTACCGAGGAGGATGTCGGGGAGAGCCTCGCCGTCGTAGGTGACGCCTTCTGGGGCGGAGCAGCCCGTAATTTTGAGAAGGGTAGGCACGAGGTCGGCGGCGGAGAAGACGGAGGTCTTGTTTACGCGGCCAGTTTTCCCTGCAGGGATGAGGCCGGGGGCCCATGCCACGAGGGAGGAGCGCACACCGCCTTCGAAGAGGTGCGTCTTGTAACCTCGGAAGGGGCCGGCTACGCCTGCGCCGCGTTCGGGACCATTGTCGGAGCAGATGAGGACTAGGGTTTCTTCGCGCAGCTTTTCGTCGGTGCGTATGCGTTCAAAGAGCTTGCCGAGTTGGTTGTCCATGGCTTCGAGTACGGATAGATAGAGGCGGCGTTTGGAGCCGTCTCCCCACTTGTCTACGGGTGGCCAGAAGGGGCTGTGCACATCGTCGGGCCAGAGGTTTAGGTAGAAGGGCGTGCCCTCCTTGGCGGCTTTGTCGATGAAGGAGAGGGCGGCGTCCACAAAGCCTTCCGTGATATGCGAGCGCTGCATCCAGCGCACGCCTTTGCCGAGGCGTACGGCGTCCGCCCAGATGCGGCCGGGTTTGTTCTGGTCCTGCCCAGGGCGCAGGGTGAGTGGGAGCAGCTTTGGGCCCATGCCTTCGAAGTTGGTGAGAGAGACGTCAAAGCCGTAGTCGGTGATTGGAGGGGCGTCGTCCACGTTTCGTTGTCCGCCCATGTGCCACTTGCCGAAGTGCCCCGTGGCGTAACCAGCCTGCTTGAGGGAGCGGGCGAGCATGGGGGCCTTGGGGTCGAGCCACTGGGCCATACCGCGCCTCTGGTTGTGGTCGCGGTTGCTGAGGTAAGAGGTTATGCGCCAGCGCTGGGGGTATTGGCCCGTGGAGACGGCGGTGCGGGAGGGGGAGCAGATTGGGGAATTGACATAGAACTGTTCGAAACGAAGACCTTCGGCGGCGAGTCGGTCCACCTGCGGGGTCTTGGCGGCTTGGTTGCCGAAGCAGGAGAAGTCGCCCCAGCCCATGTCGTCTATGAAGACGAGGACGATGTTCGGAGGCGTGGCGTGTGAGGCGAAGGCGGATGCAAGCAGGAGACTAAGGAAGGTGACATGCAGTTTCATAGAAGGGATAGCCTGTGGAGCTGTTGGGGTTTTTCAAGCCTTGGGTCTCTCCGACGGAAAAAGGCCCGAGGCTTCGGAAGCGTTGACAATGGGGGCTCGCTCGTCACTCTGTTCGAAGACATTGCCCACTACGAACCCACGGAGGAAATAATTATGAAGACCCGAAAGCCCGTAACCCTTGCACTCTCCCTCCTGCTGACGAGCGGCGCCTTCCTTGCCTCGGCGAAGGCGGAAGATGAACGCAGGCGACAAGTACCACCTAAAGAAGAACGCGAACAAGCGAGGGAGCATCGTGAGCATGATGAACATGAGCGCAAGCGCGAGCACGCCCATCGTCACGAGCGCCACGAGCATGAGCGCCACCACGCCAAACATGTTAAACGGGAGTTCCTGCAGGCCGCCGAGCGGAAACTTCGGGCCGCTGTTGAGGCGGGGAAACTGAGCGAGGAAGAGGCCCGTCGAAAACTGCGGGCAATTCACGAACACGCTCGAAAGGAAGAGGGGCGGGAGCACGCTCACCGTGAAGAGTACGGGCACCATGCCCGCGAGGAAGAGCGCCGACACCAGGCTCGTGAGCGTGAGGAACACGCCAAACGTGAAAAGCTGCGTTCCGTGGAGCGGGAACTGCGGGCCGCCGTAGAGGCGGGGAAGCTGAGCCAAGAACATGCGGAACGCAAGTTGGGCGAGGTGCGCAGGAATTTGTTCGGTGGAGACCGCGAGCTGGTCGATGCCGAGCACGCCCGGCGGGAAAGGATTCATGCGGCGACGAGGAAGATACACGAGGCTTTGAGGGCGGGCGAGTTGAGCAAGGAGCAGGCCCACCACAAGATTCGTTCCCTTCACGAACACGCTCGTCGAGAAGGCGAGCGCGAGCGCCACGAGCATGAGGGGGCTCACCGGCATGAGCATGAGCGTCACCACGCCGAACGTGAACAGCGGGAGAAACATGAGAAGTTCCATGCCGTGGAGCGGGAAATTCATGCCGCCGTGCGTGCGGGCAGGTTGTCTAAAAGGGAGGCCCATCACAAATTGAGCGAACTTAAGCGACGCTTGTTCGAAGATGGGGAGGAAGGCCGAAGGGGCGGAGGTCATCACCGCGAGCCTTCCAAGAAGGAACTGTATGAAGCCGTTTCTAAGGGGCTTAAGGCCGCTGTGAAGTTAGGCAAGCTTACGGAAAAGGAAGCCCGCGAAATCTGGGAGGAGTACAACTTAGACCGCTGAGCAGTTTTCACTTCGAGCGAAAGACGAAGATCCGCAAGTCGGCAAGCACCTATCGCGTTCCCTGAGAGGGGGACGGCTGGAGGCAAAACGGCGTGGGCTTCGGGAGTCCGTGGCAGTTCGGACCCGGAAAAGGCTCTCTTCGGCTTCTATTGTAACCTTACGGCTTGTTCTGCTGTTATTAGTCGTCGTAATGGAACTATCAGCAGAATTCGTCTTGGAATTGAGCCAGGCTCAGCAGCGGCTTTTCGGCTTTTTGTTCAAGCGATTGGGTGATCGCGAACAAGCACGTGAGGTCTTGCAGCGAACCAATTTGGTTCTTTGCCGGAAGTCAGACAGTTTCAAGTTGGGAACCAACTTCAAGGCGTGGGCGTTGACCGTGGCCAATTACGAGGTAATGGCCTTTCGCAAAATTCAGGCGCGCGAACGTTTGGTTTTCACGGACGAAGTTTTTGCTATGATCGGTCCGGAGGATGCTGAAAAACCCCCTGATCAATCGGTTCGACTGGCTCACTTGAGCCATTGCCTGCAAGGCATGTCTTTGAAAAACCGGGAGCTTCTCGATTGGCGATACCAAGGAGAACGAACCATCGAGAAAATCGCCGAAGACATAGGCAGCACGATCGGTGCGGTGAAGGTGAAACTGCATCGCCTGCGACGACAATTGTTGGGCTGCATTCAAAACCGCATGCAAGAGAACGGAACATGAAAGAAGAAAAGATTTGGAAAGAGGAACTGGATGCCTTGCTCGGCAAACTTGTTGACGGCGATCTCACGGTTGCTGACAAGGCTCGGTTGAACGACATTCTGCAGGCAGAACCCGATGCCCGTGGGTTCTATCATGAATACCTCGACCTTCACGGAGCCTTGGAGGAACGTCTGGGAATCCCCGACTTCTCCTGCCTCAACGCCGTAATCGATCCCGAAACCAAGGAAGAATCCAAACCAACCTCCATTCCTTCCGGAGGGTGGGGATGGGCGGTGGCGGCTGCGGTGGCGATCGGGTTCTTCATCCAGTTTTCAAGGCAGCAACCAGAAGCAAGGCCTGAATTGCCAATCGCTCAAATTACGAAACTAAGCGGTCCTCTGCTTTGGACGGGTGATGGTGGTCAAGTGAATCGCAACCTGCAAGCAGGCTCCAAACTCTTCGGTGGAACTATCGAGGGCATGGCTCCTGACGCTTGGTTCGAACTGGAGTTCAATGATGGCTCCAAAGTCGTGATTGCAGGCAACTCCATGCTGACTATTTCCGACCTCGGACAAAAGGAACTGCGCCTCAGGGAGGGGAGCTTTTCTGCCAACGTCATGCCTCAGCCCAAAGGCAAGCCCATGCTTGTGCGCACCCGCTCCGCCTTGTTTGAGGTCATGGGTACTAGATTCAGCGTGGATGCCGAGTTGTCCTCCTCTACGCTCACGGTCAACGAAGGGAAGGTGAGGGCAACCCGTCTAAGTGATGGGAACACGGTCGAAGTGGCTGCCAACCACCGGGTGGTCGCTGCCTTGGATTGCGAACTCATGCCCGAGGAGCTGCCGGAATCAGTGACCCTTTGGCAAAGCCATTTGGAAAACGGAAGAAAACGCAACCACGGCGAATGGATGCCGGCTCGTGGGGCAGAGCCGGCTCACCTGAAGACTGTGCCCCTTACCTTGCCTGCCAAGGACGACCGAAAGCAAAGAACCATTCACACCTTGAGCATGCCGGTTTCCAGCGGCGACCATCCCCCGGTGATCTTGCAACCTGAAACCAAAATTCGTGTTCGAGGGAAGATCGCTTCCAGCCACCGTATTTGGTTTGGTATGACTCTATGTCGGGAAAACGGTGATTTCGCCGGGCG
>CAXGVD010000089.1:0-8437 GCA_964012695.1 uncultured Opitutia bacterium | reverse complement strand
GCCCGCTACGAACTCGGAGCGCGTCCGAAACCCCATCGACGCTTTCGTCCTCCGCAAGCTGGGCGAGTCCGGGTTGGACCTCGCACACGAGGCGAGGCCTCGCGAATTGATCAGGCGGCTTTACTTCGACCTGCATGGTCTCCCTCCCGCTCCCGAGAAAGTCGAAGCCTTCGTGACGGCCTTCTCCAAGGACGAAGACGCGGCTTATCTCGTCCTCGTGGACGAACTGCTCGCTTCACCTCGCTACGGCGAACGTTGGGCCACGCACTGGCTGGACGTCGTCCGCTACGCCGATTCCGACGGCTACCGGGCTGATGGCTTCCGCCCCGCCGCCTACCTTTACAGGGACTACGTCATCCGCTCCCTCAACGAGGACAAGCCTTACGACCGCTTCGTCCGCGAACAACTTGCAGGCGACGAACTGGCACCGGAGGATCCCGATGTACTTATCGCCACCGCCTTCCTGCGCCACGGCATTTACGAATGGAACCAGCGCGACGCCCGGATGCAGTGGAGCCTCATCATGAACGAGATGACCAATGTGACGGGCGAGGTCTTTCTCGGGGTCGGCATCGGTTGCGCCCAGTGCCACGACCACAAGTTCGATCCCCTCTTGCAAAAGGACTACTACTCCCTCCAAAGCTTCCTCTCCTCCGTCTGGTGGCCCGAAAACCGCAAGCTGGGCGACCCCAAGCAAATGGCCGCTTTGGGCAGCTGGGAAGAGGAAACGCGCGACCTGCGGGAGAGGCTGGCCGTTCTCGAAGATGAAGCCCTCGCGGGCAAGGACCACCACTCCTTGAAGCAGTTTCCCCAGGACGTGCAGGCCGTTTACCGCAAGCCCGCCGCCGAGCGTACGGCCTACGAGGAACAGCTCGCCCAACTGGTGGAGCGGCAAGTGCAGGTTCAGCGCCGCAGGCAGAAGGTGGTGGACCTCCTCAAGAACAAGCCCGACAAGCAGGCCACGTACCAAAAGCTCAAGGCCGAATTGACCGAGCTGGAAAAGAAAAAGCCTAAGCTCCTCGACGCCTTCGTGGCGGTGGATGTTGGCCCTCGCCCTGCTCGCACTTTCCTTCCTTCTCGGTCGGAAAAGACCGAAGTGGAGCCTGCTTTCCTAACCCTCCTCGGGCATCCCGCTCCCGAGATCGAGCCCACCGCCACCTCCACGGGACGCCGCACCGCTCTCGCCGACTGGATTGCCTCCCCCGACAACCCCCTCTCCACGCGCGTCATCGTCAACCGAGTCTGGCAACGCCACTTTGGGACGGGCATCGTGCCCACGCCAAACGACTTCGGTACCCTCGGCGAACCCCCTCCCCACCCCGAACTGCTCGACTGGCTAACCCGCCGCTTTCTCCAAGACGGCTGGCACCTCAAGCCTCTTCACAAACTCATCCTCACTAGCTCCACCTACCGTCAAACTGCCCGCCGTGAGCCTTCCAAACAAATCCTCCTTACCGACCCCGGCAACCGTCTCCTTTGGCGCTTTCCACCGCGCCGCCTTTCCGCCGAGCAAGTACGCGACGCCATGCTCGCCGTCTCTGGCGAACTCCGAGCGAAGGACGGTGGTCCCTCCGTAGGCTCTTCCTCCCTCGACCGTTCCGTGTACCTCAAGAAAATGCGCAACAGCCCTGATCCAGTGCTCAAGACCTTCGACGCCCCCGCCGGTTTCGACTCCGCTCCTTCCCGCCTCCAAACAACCACCCCCACCCAGGCCCTTCTTCTCTCCAACAACGACTGGCCCCTCAAACGGGCCAAGGCCTTCGCCGCCGAGCTTCTTCGGCAAAGCAAAAGCATCGGCCCCGAGCTGGTGAATGCCGCCTACCTTGCCGCCTACGCCCGCCCCCCCGAGTCCGAGGAACGAGACGCCGCCCTCGCCTACCTGCGCTCCCTCACCGCCGACCCACCGCCCAAGCTCGCCCCCGTTGCCAAGCCCGACAAGTTTCCCGACGAAAACGGCCTTCGCCCTCTCACCCAAGCCTTCGGCAAGGTGTCCATGCCCGAACCTTTTGGCCTCGGCCCTTACGCCCTCTGGCTCCAACCCGGAAGCCGCTTCGAGCAACTGGAGTGGAAGGACCCCGCCGACGCCCTTGGCGACGCCTTCACCATCGAGGCCGTTGCCACCCTAGACTCCATTCATGCCGACGCCTCTGTCAACGCCCTCGCCTCACGCTGGAACGGGAATCACCGTTCCTCCGGTTGGACCTTCGTCGTCACTTCCGCCAAGTCTCGCTACTCCCCCCGGAACTTCGTCCTCCAAATCATCGGCGAAAACGTTGGCGGCGACGTCGTGTACGAAGTCGTTCCCTCCAATCTTCGTGTTCCCACGGGCAAACCCGTGTATCTCGCCGCCTCCATCGCCACCTCGTCCGACGGCAACAGTTCCGCCACTTTCCACCTGCTCGACCTCTCCGACCCCGCTGCCGAACTCCAAACCGCCAAGGTTGACTTCAACGTCGCCTCCCGCATCCAAAGTGCTTCCACCAAGTTTCTTGTCGGCGGGCGCGACCAACGCGGCCACCTCTGGGACGGTCAGCTCGCCCGCCTCGTCCTCTCGCCCGGAGCCCTTCCCGTGGAACGCCTTCTCCTTTCCCACCCCGCCAACCCGCCCGCCCGCCTGCTGGACTGGAGCTTTCGAAGCCCCGATGGCGAACGTCCCGCTCCCAGCACCTCTTGGCTACGCCGTGCCGCACCCAAACCCGTCCCAAGTTCCCCGAGCCTAGCGGCCGTCACCGACTTCTGCCACGCCCTCCTCAACTCCAACGAATTCCTTTACCTGCACTGATGCCTTGCCACCGCATAGACCTTCCCGCTTCTCGGCGCGATTTCCTCCTGTCCGCAGGTTCGGGTTTTGGAGCGGCGGCCCTGGCGGCTCTCGCGGGGGAGCGAGTTCTAGCCTCGCCCACCGCCGCAGTTTCGGCGGCGGTCCGCAAGATTCCGCACCGCCTCGGACAGGCCAAGAAGGTAATTTTCCTCTTCATGGAAGGGGGCCCTAGCCACTTGGACTTGTTCGACCCCAAGCCTCTCCTACAAAAGCTGGCGGGCCAACGTTTGCCCGACAGCTTCGAGCGTCCCGTCACCGCCATGGGCGAGGTCAACTCCCCCCTCCTCGCCTCCAAGCGCAGGTGGAAGCAACACGGGCAAAGCGGCCTCTGGATTTCGGACTGGCTTCCCCATCACTCCCGCATAGCCGACGATCTCTGCGTCATCCGCTCCTGCGTCTCCGATGGCATCAACCACGCCGGCGGCGTCTGCCAGATGAACACGGGTTCCGTCTTCGGCGGCCGCCCCTCGCTCGGAGCTTGGGTGTCCTACGGTCTCGGGACCGAGAACGAAAACCTGCCTAGCTTCGTTGTCATCAAGGACTCCAATAGCATGATTGTGAACGGTGTTCGTTGCTGGGGTGCGGGCTTCATGCCGGCGGCCCACCAAGGTACGCTTTTCGAATCCGGCGCCGCTCCCATCGCCAATCTTAACCCGCCGAGTGGCCTCTCCGGTTTCCGCCAAGCCCGCAAGCTGGACTTTCTCCAAAGCCTCAACCATCGCCACCAACGAGGTCGCGAAACCAACACCGAGCTGGAGGCCCGCATACGCAGTTACGAACTTGCCGCCCGGATGCAGGCTGAAGCTCCCGAGGCCGTGGACATCTCTTCTGAGTCCGCTGCCACCCGGCGACTTTACGGCCTCGACCAAGAAGGAACCAAGGTGTTCGGCGGCCAGTGCCTGCTGGCCCGTCGCTTGGTGGAGCGCGGCGTCCGCTTCGTCCAGCTCTACCACGGTGCGGGGAGCAAGTGGGACAGCCATAGTGCCATGGAAAAGAACCACTCCAAGCTCTGCGCCCAGGTGGACCTTCCTATTGTCGGTCTTCTCACCGACCTCAAGGCCCGGGGCCTTCTTGACGAAACTCTCGTAGTCTGGGGCGGCGAATTCGGACGCACTCCCATGAGCGAGAAAGGCGACGGTCGCGACCATAACCCCACTGGTTTCACCATCTGGATGGCGGGCGGCGGCGTGAAGGGTGGGCAAACCTTAGGCGCCACCGACGAACTCGGCCTCTTCGCCACTGAGGACAAGATGCACGTCCACGACCTTCACGCCACCATTCTCTCCCTGCTCGGACTCGACCACACCCAAGTCGTCTACATGCACAAGGGCCGACCTGAGCGCGTGGACCTGAACGAGGGCCATTTCAACCGCAAGGTGCTCGGCTGAAGTTACGCCAAGGTTGAAGTGAAACAAGCCTCACACCGTCTTCACCGAGGGAGCTTGGTCGGCGATTTCGGCGAAGGGGGCTCTTTCGGGGTCGAGTAAGAGAGGGTAGTAGGTTCCACCCATGGGTTCGCCTTTGGGTACCCTTGGGTAATTGTCTGCTCCCGGAGCATTGGTTCCGTCTTCTTCACGATTGCTTACCACGCCATCTGCAAAGACGTTGATCAATGTGGCTCGGCGCTTCCGGTCGGAACGATTTTCGTAGGAGCCGTGCATCATGAGCGGGTGGTGAAAGCTGGCCTCGCCCGCTTTCACCTCGACGGGGATCTTGTTATCGAAGTCAGCTACTTGTTCGGGTGTCAAAACTTCCCTCACGGCATCCATGTCTCCGGCCAAGCCCGTCTTTTCCAAGAGACCCCAATGATGACTGTCAGGCACGTAGTACATGCATCCATTCTCGGTATCCGCGTCATCCAGTCCCATCCAGCAAGTCAAATGGGCCATGGGGGTAGTCCAAGTCCAGTAGGAGTAGTCTTGATGCCACGCCACCACGCTGCCGTGCTTGGCTGGCTTGCTGAAGAGCTGATCGTGAAAGAGCCTAAAGCCCGCGCCAAGCAACTGGTAGGCCGCCATACGGAAGGCGGGATTCCAAAGGATGTCGTGAAAGGCGGGTCGAACGCGCCATGCACCCAATGCGTGAAACAGTACCTGATCGACGTTGTTCGACTCGTTGCTGTGATATTCGTAAAAGAACTCGCGGCCTTCGTGATCGGGATCGACCATTTCAGCCAATTGAGCCCTGAGGGCATCCAGTTGCTCTTCGTTCAACAACTTCACCTTGTGCAGGTAGCCGTGTTCCTTGAATTGCCTGACCTGTTCTTCGCTCAAGGCATACTGCATCCATTCATCGGCATTTTGCGGTTGGGGAAAAAGCTCCGTCAGCAGCGATTTGTCCAATCCTAAGTCCGTGACCATGATACTTGAAAAGTTATCTTTTGGGAGGGTTCGTCAAACCCAAGCGCACCTAAGCGATCAATTCACCGACGACATGCCCGTGCACGTCGGTCAGTCGGCGATCTATGCTGTTGTGCCGCATGGTCAGGCGTTCGTGGTCGATGCCTAGTAGATGTAGCATGGTGGCATATACGTCGTAGACTTGCGTGGGGCGCTTGCGGTCGAGGGGTTTGTACCCCCACTGGTCGCTCTCGCCATGGGTGACACCGCCCTGAATACCACCGCCTGCGAACCAGTTGGTGAAAACATATGGGTTGTGGTCGCGCCCCTTGCCAGCCTGCGAACTGGGCATTCTACCAAATTCGGTCGTCCAGTGGATGATGGTGTCCTCGAGCAGACCGCGTTGCTTCAGGTCTTGGATCAGTCCCGCCGTGCCTCGTGCCATACCAAGGGATAGAGAGGGGTGATCCCGGGTCATATCCTCGTGACTGTCCCAGTTGCGCCTTGGAAAACTGTTGTCGTTTCCGCTCCAAATCTGGACGAACCGAACGCCTCGCTCGATCAGTCTTCGTGCGATGAGACATTTGCGGCCAAAATACTCGGTTTCCTCCTCGGGATTAATGTTTTTCGAATACTTCGTCTTTGTGTTGTCGAGCCCGTACATCTTCAGGACGTGGTTCGGCTCTTTCGAGATATCTAATGCCCTCGTGGCGGATAACTGAAGACGGGCAGCCAACTCGTAACTACGTATGCGGGAATCTAGACGCGGATCCCCCGGGCGGCTCCTTCTGTGACGTTGGTTCAATTGGTTGACCAAATCGATGCCTTCCCGATGACTGGCCTCGGTGACATAGTCGGCATGGGGGTGGAGATCCTCGATTGGATTCTTGCGTTGTGGGAAGATCGTGGTCCCTTGGGTATGGGTGGGTAGAAAGGCGGATCCCCAGTTCTTCGGGCCGTTCGAAGCGAAGCCTCGATGATCGGGCAGCACCACGAAGGTTGGCAGGTTTTCGTTTTCCGAGCCAAGCCCGTAACTGACCCATGAACCTGCTCCGGGAAAACCAGGTAATTGAAAACCAGTGGCCTGCAGGTAGGTTGCTTGGCTGTGGACTCCCGTCTTACCTACCATGTTGTGTACGAAGGCAATGTCGTCCACGACTTCACCGAGGGGAGCCACGATGTCGCTCATCAGCTTCCCGCATCGTCCGTATCGCTTGAATTCGAAAGGTGATTTCATCCATGGACCGAGTCCGTTTTGAAACGCTTCAACATGTTCCCCGAAATCAGATTTCTCGCCGTGCCTCTTGACCAGTTCAGGCTTGAAATCGAACATGTCGAGATGGCTGGCTGCACCCGCCATGAAGAGCTGGATGACTCGTTTTGCTCTAGGTGGATGATGCAGACCTTGTTCTGCGGCGGCAGAGAGTGGTTCGCCAGCCAACATCGAGGCTAAGGCCAATCCGCCGAAGCTGGATTGTTTGAGAAAATCTCTGCGTGATCTCATTATATCCACGTTAATCGAGGTAGGTGAATTCTGAAAGATTAAATAAGGCACGACAGAGGTTTGGCAATCCGTGCTTCCGGGCATACTCTGTAAGTAATTCAGCCTCATCCTTCTCCGGTGCCCTGCCTGTGACCAGCAAGTGCCCCCGTTTCACTTGTTCGGCCAAGCCATCGGCTTCTTTTTCAAGCCTTGAAGCGAAGTGACGCGCCATGGCTATGCTGAATTTATTGTTCAGCAGGCTGAGGGCTTGCAAGGCGGTGAGGGTTTCATTGCGTTTGGGAGTGCTTTGGGAGGAGTCGGCGCAATCCAAGGTGGTCATGAAGGGATTGGGTTGCGACCTGACAATGAATCGATAGACCGAGCGGCGATGACTCTTTGTGTCCTCCGGGTTGAACTTGTGGTATTCGTAATGTGGCGAATGCGCGGTCTTTTCCAAGGCAAAGAGATAATACCCAGGACCGCCCATCTCGAGATTTAGTTTGCCGCAGACGGAGAGGATGGCGTCTCGAATCTCTTCCGCGGACAATTTTCTGCGGTTCATGCGCCAGAGCATACGATTACCCGAATCCACCTTGGCAAACTTTTCGTTTCCATCTGAGGATTGCCGATAGGTAGAGCTCATCACGAGCAGCTTGTGCATATTCTTGAAGGATCCGCCTTGTTGTAGGAAATTGAGGGCAAGCCAGTCGAGCAGTTCGGGGTGACTTGGGATTTGGCCGAGTTCGCCGAAATCGTTTGGGGAGGCGACGATGCCTTCCCCGAAATGCCATTGCCAGATGCGGTTGGCGATTGTTCGCCAGGTGAGCGGATGATCCTTGCGGACCAACCATTTGGCGAGGGCGGCCCGGCGGGCGGATTCGTCGTGTTCCTCGGGGAGATCGAACTGCCATGATTCATTCTTGAATAAGGGCAGCGTGCCGGGATTGACCTCGTCTCCTGGTTGGGTGACGTCGCCCCGGTGTAGAAAATGGATATTGCGTGGTTTGCCGTTGGTTGGCTTGAAGTTTCCTCGGGATTTGAAGTGGGTGGCGGCGGCGTAGACCAAGTTGCCCCTTGGTAGTTTGGCGATATTATCGTTTGCGTGCTTGATCGCTTTTTCCACTTCCGCGAGACGGTTCAATCGCTCAGGAGTTTTCAGTTTTGCCATCAGCTCTACTTTTTCCTTGTTCAATCTTGAGATTTCTTGGCCTGATGCCTTGTCCGATCCTTTTGCCCAGATGCCATCGGTCAAGTTGGTCCGGCGCCAGCGATTCGGAGCCTCGATCGAGTCGAGCGAGGAAACCTTGGCCTTGAGGGCCCGGTTTTTGCCTGTCCCGTCTTGTGCTTCCAGTTCCGCCAAGGCGAAGATGTAGTCGTTGGATCGCAGGGCCAATTTCGTTGCGGTTACACGAAGATATCTTGCGGAAGACTGGACTGAGTATTCGACTGGAACCAATCCAGGATTTGCGAACTCATTTTTCGATTCATCGGCTAACACTTGCGAACGGGAGAAATCCTCGCGGTTGGATGCAATGACTTTAAATCTTACAGGAAACCCAAAACCGGCTCCAATGCCGTTGTAGTCGTCATGGCAAGCATGCAGGATGATTTTCTTGATGTCGACGCGCTCCCCAAGATCCACTTGTACCCATTTTGTCTTGTAGGCCGATGTTTCGACATTGCTATGGAAGCCGAATTCTGGGCGTTTGGCAATTGGCTTTGCCTTAGCTTGTAATGCCTTGATTTGTGATTCGAGCTTTGCCAACGCTTCGCCTCCTTGTTCCTTAATCTCTT
>CAXGVD010000088.1:0-8540 GCA_964012695.1 uncultured Opitutia bacterium | reverse complement strand
CCCGCCGCAGGATTTCCACGGAACCGGCAGAGCTGATGGACTGAAGGTGCACCCGGGCTCCCACCTCCGAGGCCAAGGCCACAGCCCGGTAAACATAAAGTTCCTCGGCGGCCCGTGGCCAACCCGGTAGGCCGAGCCGCAGGGCGGCGGCTCCTTCGTGAGCCACTGCGCCGGCTGTGAGGGTGGGGTCGCGCGGCAAATCGAAAAGAGGCAACCCGAACATGGCGGCGTACTGGAGGGTCCGCTTGAAAATTTCGTTGTTGGCGGGAGAGGCCGGACTGTCTGTGACGGCTACCACGCCGGCCTGGGCTAAGGAGCCAATCGGGGCGAGTTTATGACCTTCGCACTCCATCGTCATGCAACCAGCGGGCAAGACGTGGACGACGGCGTTCTTGGCGATGGCGTCCTGGATGTAGCGGATGGTTCCGGGATTGTCGGCGGGCGGGGACACGTCGGGCATGCAGACGAGGGTGGTGAAACCGCCTGCCGCCGCCGCCCTCGTGCCGGAGGCGATGGTCTCCCGTCCGCCCCCGCCAGGCTCCCGCAGGTGCGCCCGCAAATCAATGAAGCCTGGGCAAACCACTTTGCCCGCGGCCTCGATCACGCGTGCGCCGGCAAGCTCCTCCTTGGAAAGGCCCTCCCGCGCCACGCCGCCGCTCAGGTACAAGTCACCCGTTTCGTCTCGCCCTGCGGCGGGGTCGAGGATGCGGCCGCCGCGTATGAGCAGCGGGGTGCTCATGTCGCAGACTCCTTGCGTTCCAAATCGGCCACCGCCGAGCAAAGGTAGAGAATCGCCATGCGCACGGCGATGCCGTTGGTCACTTGGTCAAGGATCACGGAGCGCGCGGAATCCGCCAGGGAGGAATCTAACTCTACGCCCCGGTTGACGGGACCTGGGTGCATCACGATGGCGTCTGGCTTGAGCCAGGAGGCACGAGCCTCGTTGAGCCCGAACATGCTCGTGTACTCTCCGAGGGAAGGGAAGTGCGTCGAGGTCTGGCGTTCGTGCTGGATGCGGAGGAGCATGACGGCGTCCGCGTCGGCGAGAGCGCTCTTGAGGTCGTGTCGCACTTCCACCCCGAACTCTGTGAAGGTTTCGGGCGCGAGCGTGGATGGTCCCGCCAAGGTGACGGAGGCCCCCAACTTGGTCAGGGCCCAGAGGTTGGATCGCGCTACTCGGCTGAAGAGCACGTCGCCCAAAATGGTGACCTTCTTCCCTTCCAAGTTGCCGAAACGCTCGCGCAGTGTGAACACGTCGAGAAGTCCTTGGCTGGGGTGCTCGTGGGCCCCGTCCCCGGCGTTGATTACGGGAACTTCTACGACCCGGGACAGGTACAGCGAGGACCCCGCCGACGAATGCCGAAGAATGATGAGGTCTGCACCGAGGGCCTGAGCGTTACAGGCCGTGTCTCGGAGAGTTTCCCCCTTGGTCAGGCTGCTGGATTTGCCCGCGATGGAAATTACATCGGCGCTGAGACGTTTGGCTGCCACCTCGAAGGCGAGGCGCGTACGAGTGCTAGGCTCCATGAAGAGGTTCACGACGGTCTTGCCTCGCAGGGACGGCAATTTCTTCACGGGGCGGTCGAGGGTGCCGCGGAAGGAGCGGGCGATGTCCAGAATGGTCTCGATTTCAGACCGTTTGAGTTCCTCCAGCCCGATGAGGTGCTTGCGCGTCCAATCTGCGGGTTTTTTCATGGGGAGGTGACGGATACATGGTCGTACGAGGAAGGCGCGGCCGCTACGGAAGCTTCCACATTTTGCTCGGCCGTGGCTAGAAGGGCGAGTCCGACGTAGTCCGGGGCGATGGGGAGCTTGCGCCCTCCCCTGTCCACGAGGACGGCGAGTTCCACGGACTCGGGGCGGCCTTGGTCGAACAATTCGTTGAGAGCGGCGCGAATAGTGCGGCCTGAGAAGAGTACGTCGTCCACCAACACACAGGCTGTGCCTTCCACCGTTGGCGGCAAGTCCGTGGGCGAACCCGCCTTTGGAATCGGGTTGGAGCCGATGTCGTCCCGGTGAAAGGAAACGTCCACCACGCCCACGGAAATTTCCCGTTCGAGAAGGGCGGCGAGCTTCGCCGACAAACGGGCGGCCAAGCCCACACCGCCGTCGGCGATACCAACTAGAAGGAGGCCCTTTGTTTGGGCGTGGCGGTCGGCAATACTTTGGGCCAGCCGCTCAACGGCCTCTTCCACTTGCGTGGCAGAAAGCTCGGACTGGTCCGTCATGTTCCAGATTCACTAAAACGTCGAAGAGGTTCGGGAGAGGCAATGGTAATCTGATCCGCCGCAAGCCAACTGGCCAACTCATCGGGAGAACGCAGGAAGGGGGCGTCCGCACACACGGGGTCCAGCAGTTCTCGGTAGGCGGGTTGACCGAAGCGCCGGCAATGCAGGAGCACGCGAGCCCGGTGCTCGGGAGACCGAGCGAGACGGCCGAGAGCTTGGTTCACCTTGCGCAGACCGGGTATGAGGTAGGTTCGCCTAAACGCCTCGTTGCGTCCCAATCCGGACCACGCCTCCATTTTGGCTTCCTGCAAAGGATTTACTTCGGGCAGTGCAGGGCCCACGACCATGGCCGCGTCCACGCGCCCGCCGAGGTTGTCTATTCCTTCGGAAAACACACTGCCCAATACGAGAAACAAAACCTCGGATGAACGAAGGGCGACTTCCAGAAACTCGTTGGCCTCTCCCAAGTTGCCGAAACGAGGCTGCAGCAAAGCCCGAGTTGAAGAGGAGCGCTCGCGCAAACGGTCTCGAACCTCGCCCGCATAGCGGAAGGAGGGAAAGAAGACCGCGACGGGTCGCTCGCTCGCTCGGGCGAGAGCGAGAATGGAGCACACGGTCGCATCCAGATGATCCTGGCGACGCGAGTAGCGCGTGTCTCCCCGCAGGTCTATGGCGACGCGCAGGGAATCTTTGCGCCAAGGCGCTTCCCCCCGAACCATTCTGTATTCTTCGTGAGCGAGCCCGCAGGCCTCGCCGAAGTTCGCAACAGGTTGGAGGGTGGCGGAGGTGAGGAAGGACAAGCCGTGACACCGCAACTGCGTCCCGATGTGGGAGGAGGCGTCCATGCAAGTGACCTCCAGCTGGGCCTCTGCCGGAGCCCAGCACCGCTTAGGCAATGAATCGTCTCCAAGCAGGTCGGCGGCCTCACCGTAAAGGCGAAGTTTTTCGAGCGTCGAGGGAGCCAACTCGTCTCGGGGAATAGGACCTTTGCGGATGACTTCGCAGGCGGACTCGACAAGGTCCGAAGCCAGAAGGAAGTCGTCGGGATCGAGAATCTCATTACGGGTTCGGATCTCCAGAAAGTCGGCCCAATCGCCGATGGCCCGGACGAGTGCCTGCGGGGCCTTGTAAGATGCGAGGTCCTCGGCGGTTCGGCGCTCGTCTTGCGCCCGAAATGAAACGGAAAGTGCGCCGGCGGTGCGTTCGGGCAGGTTGTGGGCCTCGTCCACGACGAGGAGGGAACGGGCGGAATCGTGACCTTCCAAGCCCTGCAAAAAGGAGGCGCTCCTGGGGTGAAACACATAATTGAAGTCCCCCACCCAAAGATCAGCGTAAGGCAAAGCGGCTCGAATGATTTCGTATGGTGGAACGCCGATTCGAGTCGCTGTTTCGCACAGGTCCTTCTCCGAAAGAGTTCCTTGCCGAAAAAGCGTTGCCGGGTCCAAGGCGGCGGCTTCCCAACGACGCCACAATTCCTCAGCCGAAAGCTCTGCCAAGTTCTCGAAGCCTGCGTTACGCTCGGCCCGGTTGCGCAGGATTAGATAGCGTATGCCTTCTTCGTCTGGCACCATGGTTTTGAGGGCTCGGGCGACCTCGTTTTGCCCCGTTGATTTTCCCGTTAGGTAAAGAATTCTTTCGCACAGACCGTCGCGAAGCCGTTCGAGGGCGAAGGCGAGAGTCATGCCCGTCTTGCCGAAGCCGGTGGGCGCCTCGAAAAGAGTCACGGGAGCCAATGTCGCTTCCTCGTTCAGGGCCTTGCGAGCTTCCTCCTGCCCTTCGCGCAGGTTTTCGAAAGGTGGGGTGATTTTCAGCTTCGTCAGGCGCTCGCTGCTTTGCCGCCTTTCTTCAAGAAAGCACAACAAAACTTCCATGCGTTGCTCCAAGTCGGCTTCGTCGCGTTCGTCGATGGGAACGGTCTGCAAAAGGCCACCGCTCGAAACATCCGCGAAAAGCAACTCCCCTTTTGGGTTTTTTTCGGCCTGTTCGGGCTTAAGGCGAAGCAAAGCCAAATACGTGGCGACTTGCAAAAAATAGTGCGGGTATTTTCCCCGCAGAAGTTCTTCTGAAGCGGGCAGGGGAAGGAAGGTGGTCTTGAGTTCGGTGACGAGGAGCCGGTCGGGGCTTTCCGTGAGCTTGTCGATGCGCCCCTCCAGTTCGATGCTCCACCCCCCCCGCAATAGGACTCCCTTTACCGAAGCTTCGTGACGCACGCTTTCTTCAATCGGGGTTTTTTCCTCGCGCGTCTCCTCTTCTTCCCGCATGGCGGCGTGCCATTCGCGCCCCAATTGAGCCCGCCAAGTTCCAGAGAGGCCGTGGGACGGCCTAGGCGAACCCAATCGAAAATTCGCCAATTCCCGAACATTCGCCCTTACGCGGCGCTTTCCGGGAAAAATACGCATATTTCTCGTCTGCGCCCTTGCCTTCTTTTCGGCGCGTTTACTCGAAGAGCGTTTCCTGCCGAGGGGAGTCCGCCTTTGATTCGTCCTCGTCTCTTGGCAGGTGGCGGGGCGGGGCGGACACGCGATCCTTGAGTGCGGATTCGCGCTTACGGACCATTTCGCGACAAATTTCCGTCACTTTCTGCTTCAGCCACATGGAGGTTGAAGAGGCGGGGCCGTAATCGGCGGGGCCATTGTTGTGCACGCGGGAGGTTTCAACCAGTCGGCAGGTTTGCTCGAACTCCTTTTCGTTGTTCGGGTCGTATACGGCGTAGGTGCGTCCGCCCCACTGCTTGACCACGGCGAAAACGGGCACGTCGCTCGGGCCGTCGGCCACATAGATCATTTGATCGATGGGCACCCGGCGATCATCGTGAGGCATGGCAGTGTTTACCTCGATGGCGGGGTTCTTGTTAGCCCCTTTGTTGATTTCAAAGATGTAACGGGTCTTGATCGTGTTGTCCACGACCATACCGATTTGCGTCACCTCTGGTTCCAAGGGCAGGGACAATTCAGTCTGTAGCGAATAGTGGGGAGGCAAGGGAGCTTCGATGAATTCACAGGCGAAAATGTCTTCCACGAAGGGGGCGATTTTGCTCCCGCGTACGACATGCGTGAGCCCCGTGCTGATGACATAGTGTTCGAGCCGAAAATCGTAGCGGCTGAATTCCTCCTCGTCGGGTATCGCCGCAAGCTCGGCGAAAAAGTCCGGCAGGCCCGGATAGAAATCCAGATCGGCTCCCAGCTCCACCAGTTTTTCGTTGGTGAGTCCGCGCATGGGGCCATTTTTCACATAGCTGAGGAAGTGGTTCAGGTAAACTGTGTCGGCGGACACCCGAAGGCCCCGCTTGGCGTAAACCTCAGGGAGTTGGTTCACCTCCTTCCAGAAGCGGTTTTCATCAATACCGAAATGCCGAAAGATCGGTGTTTGCATGTAGCCAGGTATGAGGGTCTTGTCGAAGTCCCACACGCAGGCCACGACGTTTTGGTCGTGTACCTTTCCTTGGCTCAGGCTCGGGTTCATATTCGTGTTTACCCTTGCGCCAGAGAGCTTGTCGGGCAACGATGAAAATAGACTGAATCATGCTGGACTTGCCTGACGTGGAGCCTTTCCGCAATAGGTTTGCGGAATTGGAGGAGGAGTTGGCGGCCCCCGAGGTGTTCAAAGACCAGAGGCGAGCCGCTTCTTTGTCGCGCGAACGCCTTCGGCTGGAGGTGCTGCTTGCTTCTCACGAGGAGATTCTCGCAGCGGAAAAGGCGCTGGAGGAGAACCGAGCTTTGCTGGAAGACGAGGAGCTCGGGGAAATCGCGAAGGAAGAAATCGAAGCTTTGGAAGCCATCCTTCCCGAGATGCGGGAAAGTTTCCTGTTGGCGATGGCTCCGCCCGAAGCCTCCGACGAGCGAGACACGGTTATGGAAATCCGAGCGGGTGCGGGTGGGGACGAAGCCTCGCTCTTTGCCTCGGACCTCCTCCGAATGTACGTCCGCTACGCGGAGGAAAAGGGTTGGCGGGTGGAGCGCCTCAGCGACAGCCCTTCCGAGACGGGCGGTTTTAAGGAGGTCGTGTTTTCCGTAAAAGGAGAGGAGGTCTTCGCCCGTCTGAAGTTCGAGAGTGGCGTGCATCGCGTGCAACGCATCCCCGTCACTGAGACCAACGGACGCATCCACACCTCCACCGCCACCGTGGCGGTTCTGCCGGAAGCGGAGGAGGTGGACGTTCATATCGACCCGAACGACCTCGAAATCAGCGTGTGCCGAGCCAGTGGTCCGGGCGGGCAGGGCGTGAACACAACCGACTCCGCCGTGCAAATTCTTCACAAGCCTTCTGGCCTCAACGTTTATTGCGCGGACGAACGCTCCCAGCTTAAAAACAAGAACAAGGCCATGACCGTGTTGCGGGCCAGGTTGCTCCGCCTGAAGGAGGAGGAGGAGCGAGAGAAGTACGCCGAGAAAAGACGAGGCCAAATCGGCACGGGAGACCGGAGCGAACGCATCCGCACCTACAACTTTCCGCAAAGCCGGATGACCGACCACCGCATCGGACACAGCACGCGTAACTTGTCAGAAGTGATGGACGGCAAGCTTGACGAAGTTCTCGACGCCCTTTCCAAGGAGGATCGCCGCCTCCGGGTGGAGGAAATACTTGCAGGGCAAGCTTCCGGGACGGATTCCTGATCCCGCTGGAGCATGATTACTATTCTCGAAGTCATTCGACGCTCCACCGAGCACTTGGAGCAGCGCGGGACGCCCAACCCAAAGCTGGATGCCGAGTGGATCGTCGCCCACTCGCTGGGCATGGGCCGTATGGACCTCTACCTCCAATTCGAACGCCCCCTGACCGAAGATGAGCTGGCTCCCATGCGTCCGCTGCTCCGCCGTCGGGGCAACCGCGAGCCCCTTCAATATGTTTTGGGTGAAACGGATTTCGCGGGCCTCCGCCTCACCTGCGATTGCCGTGCTCTGATTCCGCGTCCGGAGACCGAGCGCTTGTTCGAGATCCTCACCTCTGAGCAAGGCCCCGAGCCCGCGCGCATCTTGGATTTGGGCGTCGGTTCCGGGGCCCTCGCCCTCGCTCTCGCCCGATTCCATCCCGCTGCGGAGGTCGTTGCAGCGGACGCTTCGAAGGACGCCCTCGCCCTCGCCAAGGAAAACGCGACGGCTCACGACTTGGCGGAGCGCGTACGCTTTTTCCAGGGTGATTGGTTTAACGCCGTGCCGCTGGAAGAAAAGCCTTTCGAACTAATCGTCTCCAACCCGCCCTACTTGACGGAGGACGAATGGGCCGAGGCCGAACTCGAGGTTCGCGGGTACGAACCTAAAGGAGCCTTGGTGGCCGAAGACGCTGGGGCTGCCCACTTGCTGGAGATTCTCGCTCAAGCCCCGAATCATTTGGCACCGGGCGGCCTGCTCGCCTTGGAAACGGGGGTCGAGCACCACCCGTGCCTGAATAAAGCCGCCGACCAAGCTGGCTACGCCGACATCAAGGCCTTGCCCGACCTGTCCGGGCGCCCTCGCTTCTTCCTAGCCCGTTTGGGTGCAGCGGGCTAACGAACGCATAAATTTGCCCGCGGCTCAAGATTCCTTCTCAAGGTCAGCTTTTTGGGCCACTTTCGCGGCTTCGGCCCGCAGATGAATCCAGTCGGCCATGAGGCGCAGGGTTTCATGTCGGCGAATGTCCAGGGAAGAAGGTGCGTCCATTTCCTCGGCGACTTCCACTTTCTTGGGCTCTTCTCCCCGGGCTTCGCGAGATCGCCGTTCCTGTTCGAGCACGACGTTCAGCCGAATCCGCTTGGCGATAAATGCCTTCTCTGCCAATTCTTCGACTTCCTCGTTCAGCCGCTTTGTGAAAGCTTCGTCTTCCGCCTTCCCCTTCAGGCGCTTGTCTAGGTTGAGGGAAAACTCCTTCTGCTCGCGCTTGCCTTTGTACCAATTTACGTTCTTACGCAGATAGACGAATTCTTCCTCCTCGTCCTGGCGCTTGAGGCTGGCGTCTCGCAGTTTCTTCAATTCCTCCTCACCTACGCGGAATTCATCGGCGGGGCGACGGTAGTTGACGGCGGGTATCTCGTCCCATTCCATAGCGTGGGGTAGGTCCGCTTCGCCGATGGGAAGGAATTCGTTGATGGAGGGCATGGACACGTCCGCCACCACCCCGACGTTCTGTGTGCTTTTCCCGCTGGGTAGGTAGTACTTCTGAATCGTGATTTTGGCGGCGCTGCGCTTCCTGCTCTTGACTGCGGAAAGGAAGGGGGCGTTCATCTCTATCATGCTTTGCACGGTTCCCTTGCCGTGCGTGGCCTTGTCCCCTATGATGATCGCTCGGTCGTGGTTCTGGAGGGCGCCCGCCACGATTTCAGAGGCGGAGGCGCTGTAA
>CAXGVD010000087.1:0-8612 GCA_964012695.1 uncultured Opitutia bacterium | reverse complement strand
GGCCTCACCAAGTTGCCGGCCGTGAAGAAGCTTATGTTCTCCAACGCCTCCGGCAACGTCGCCAAGGGCTGTGAGAACGAGATGGAACTGCTCAAGGGCGACCGCTTCCTCGGCGGCGCCAACTGGAGCTTGGTCCGCAAGTACCTCCCCGAGCCCACCGCTTATCCGCTCACCTCGGATGAACTGGGTGAAATCGATGCCCTCTCCGAAGCCCGCCGCCGGCTCCTCGAAAAGGAGAAGAGCAACTACTGGGCCCAGTTTCGGGAAGGTTTGCTCGGTGCCCGGGCCGTGGCCGCTCTGGACAACAACCTTAGCGAGTTCCTCGACCTGCAGGGCAAGGTGCCCCTGACTGAGCGCGACTACCTGGGCAAAATTTGTGGCGTCTCTAAACTACAGGAAGCCTTGAAGGATGCCCCCGTCGTCAATGGCTTCTTCTACGACCGCCTCTCCATCGCCTATGATGCAGCCAAAGCCTTCGTCGCCTCCCAGCAGGAAGTGGCTAAAATCGTTGACTCGCTTGTCAAGGACTTGGACGAGTCGGGCGACGCCAACAAAATCGCCTCCACGATCAAGCTGCTGAAGGACGAAATTCGTCAAAACCGACTCCACGGCTTGGAACTTGTCCGAAACTTGCAGGAGGAGTATCCCGAGGTCACGGTGGGCATCGAGACCAAGGACGCCATACGCTCCGTTCTCAACCACGAGCGAAACACAGTGAAGAAAATGCGCCGTGAAGGCACCTTGGAGGCGGACGAGGCCGACCGGCTCGTTACTGCCGTTGAGGAGCGTATGAAGGAAATTATGGACAGCCCACTCGAGCTACGGATGCCCGAGCCCCACGAAATCCTTCGCGAAGTGACTTGGGTCAAGGGCCTCTCCGACTCCGTCATTGAGCAAATCGTGGCCGCCTCCGAACCCCGTTCCTATAACAAGGGAGACCGCATTATGGAGCAGGGCGGCGAAGGAGACGGTATGATCGTAATTACCCGGGGAAGCGTGAAGGTGTCCATTGGCGACGTGGTCGTGGACATCATGGGGCGCGGTGCCGTGATAGGTGAAATGTCCGTGCTCGCGGGCGTTAGTCGCACAGCCAACGTCATGGCTGACACCTCCGTGACCGCCCTCTGGATCACCACCGAAGCCATGCAGGGCATCATGAAGGAGTCAGCCGAACTGGCGGGCAGCCTCTGGAAGACGGCCGCCATGCGTTTCGCCGAAAACCTCATCGGTCTACGCGAACCCTATTCCACTTGGAGCCAAATGCAGCTCAGACGCTGGCTCAACGACGGCGAAGTGCTCTCTCCCAAGGACGGCGAAACCCTCGACCTCTACGGTAAGACCGCCATTCTCGTGGCCGGGCAAGCCTCTCCTGCCGCTGGCGGCGATGCCACCAACGCCCCTGCCATCCTCGAAATGGCCGAGGCCCGCTTCCAAACCAGCGCAAAAGTCTTCGTCAGAGAAAGCTGAAATTGACGGCTTCGCCGAGGTAGGGCGCTTTTAGGAAATTTTCCCGATGAGCCCTTCCTGAATCTCCGCGAGGAGCAGGTAGGCGAGGTATGCCAGCCTGCTTCGAGGGCGCAGGCGCTCGACATTGCGGAGGCCCTCCTCCAGTAAGTCGTCGGAAAGTTCTGCCAGCTCGCTCTCACGAAGTAGGAGACGCAGTTCTGTCAGGCCGCGCAGGACGTCTTCTACCTCCTTTTCGGCAACTTCCACCACGCCGTAGGCTAAGGCCGGATTCTTCAGAAAAACGGCCAGCGATACCCGGTCGTTTCTCGCCTCGTCGGCCAAGCCTTCGACCCAAGCTTTGTCTAGTTCGTGGTCGCCCGTTTCAGGTGGCGGGAAGCGTTCGCCCCCGTATTCGCCGCTTCGCTCGATCACCATCTTCGCCACGAAGGGCAGGACCGCCTGAAGGAACTCGGGGGCCACCTCCAACTCGAACTCAATCATCCGCTTCCAAAGTCGCTTGTAGTTTCCAGCGCTGCAACTGGTAGGCGTAGCCCTCCGCCAACTCCCTCTCCCCCGACCACACCACCGAGCGCCCATCCTCGTGCACCTCCAGCATGTGCTTGGTGGCCCGGTTCTCGTCGTACCCGAGCACCTTGCGAAAAACCATCACCACATAGCTCATTAAGTTCACGGGGTCGTTTAGGACCACCACCTTCCAGGGGGGCGCCAATTCGTCCTCCACGCGGACAACTGGTTCTAAGGTCGGAGCCTCGACCATTCTAGGCATTGAATTCTTCATGCGAACCGTTCAACAAAACGTATCCGGGACCCCACGTCGAGTATGCGCGACGACCCCAAGATAACCATCGATTCCTTCAAAGCGAAAACTCCGGTCGAGTTTACAGGCTTCTGCCGAAGCGTTTTTCCCATTCCCTTTTTGGGGTTTCTAGGTAGGTGGGGTGGCCTTTGGGGCAGGTGAGGGGGTTGCGGCAGGCGAGCAGTTTTTCGGCGAGGCCGACGATTTCGCCGTCGGCAAATTCATCGGCAGCGGCACTTCCGCGGACTACAGCGAGGCGGGTGAGTTCCTCGCGGGCGATACGGGTGGATGCGGAACCTCCGCCCGCTTCTCGGACGAGGTCAAGGAAGTCGCGGAGGAAACCGACGGCTTCGGCGGGCTCGAGCCAGGGGGGGCAGGCTTCAACGCGGTAAAAGTTTCGTCCGAATTCTTCGACTTGGAAGCCTCTGGAGTTAAGCTCGGGCGTGAAGGCGGCGAGGTTTTCGGAATCGACGCCGTCCAATTCCAAGGCTTCAGGGAGGAGGAGGGTTTGGCTTTCGGTTGGGCGTTCGGCGGAGGCTTGCTCCTCCACTTGTTCGAATAGGACTCGCTCGTAGGCGGCTCGGCAATGGAGGGCGACGATGCCGGCGGGGGTTGCGAAGAGGGCGAGGTCACCGTGGGGGCGTCCTAGGAAGCGCCAGGAGGCGTCGAGGTCATCTCGGTAGCCGACTCGCTTGCGGGCCGTCGGTGACTCTTGGTTTTGCGGTTTCGTTTGCGTTTCGGGTGGGCGTGATGTGCGGAAAGGTGCTGCAGGGAGTCCGGACGACGGTACGGAGGCTGGTGATGCGGTGGCCTGATCGTCCGCACCCGACGATGTAAGGGCGGGTAATTCGGTGCCTCGGGGTAGGGCGGTAAGGTCAAGGCGGGGAAGGGGGGCGAGAGGGGCGGAGCGAGTTTCTGCGGGCGGAGCGTCGCCCGTAAGTTGGCGAAGCCGGTCGAGGACGGCGCGGATGATGAACCCGCGCACCTTACCTTCGTCGCGGAAGCGGAGTTCGCGCTTGGCGGGATGGATGTTCACGTCCACTGCGGCTGGGGGGATTTGGAGGAAGATAGCCGCGGGCGGGTAGCGGCCTTTGGGCACGTAGCCGTGGTAGGCTTCTATGAGAGCGTAGGAGAGGGTCTTGCTTTCCACGGGTCGCTTATTGACGAAGAAAAGCATTTCCTTACGGGTGGAGCGACCAGCGCCTGGTTTGGCCATGAGACCGCCGAGGCGGAGGTCGTCTTCCTGTTCTTCGGCTTCGAGGGTGGCGAGGCATTCCGCCAAGCCGCTCCCGAAGATTTCGCGCACGCGGTCGGAAAGGTCTTCGCAGGCGGGGGAGCGAAAGATTGTCCGCATTCCTTCCAGCAGTGTGAAGGAAATTTCCGGGTGGGCCAAGGCGTAGAGGCGGGCGAGGTGACATATGTGGGCGGCCTCGGTGGCGTCCGTCTTGAGGAACTTTCGGCGGGCGGGTACAGAGTTGAAGAGTTGGGCGACTTCGATGCGGGTGCCCTCGGGCATGCCGCAGGCCTGGTTGCGTATGATTTTGCCGCCGTTGACGAAGACCTCTTGCCCGCCCTCCGCTTCGCGGCAGCGGGTGCGTAGGGTGAAGCGGCTTACGCTAGCGATGGATGGCAGGGCCTCACCGCGAAAGCCGAAGGAGAGAACGTTGTCCAAATCGTCGGCCTCGCGAATCTTGCTGGTTGCGTGGCGTTCGAGGCAAAGTAGGGCTTCGTCTCTGTTCATACCCTTGCCGTCGTCTTCCACCCGGAGGTAGGACTTTCCCCCGTTACGGTACTCGATCTCAATGCGCGTCGCACCCGCGTCGATGCTGTTCTCGACCAACTCTTTGACCACGGCGGCAGGGCGCTCCACAACCTCTCCGGCCGCAATCTGGTTGGCCACCCTGTCGGGCAAAATACGAATCGACGACATCAGCCTCTCTCCGTACTCCCTGCCGCCCGTGTCCACAACGGGAAAACGTAGATTCGCTTTGAGGCTTGGGAAAGGAGCGTCTCTCCGGCATGACTGGTAGCTTCATCGTCATGCCCAACCGACTCGCTCAGGAACGCAGTCTGTACCTGCTTCAGCACGCCGACAATCCCGTGGATTGGTTTCCGTGGGGCGACGAAGCCTTTGCCAAAGCGCGCGAGGAGGATAAGCCGGTGCTCGTCTCCATCGGTTACTCTGCCTGTCACTGGTGCCACGTCATGGCCCGCGAGTCCTTCGGGGACGATTATGTGGCCGAGGTCATGAACCGCCATTTCGTCTGCGTGAAAGTGGATCGCGAGGAAAGACCCGACGTTGACCATGTCTATGTGGAGGCCGTGCAGATGTTCAACCAGTCTGCAGGCTGGCCGCTCAATGTATTTTGTTTGCCCGACGGACGCCCCTTCTGGGGCGGTACCTACTTTCCGCGGGAAGACAAGGGCGGGGGCCTCGTGCCCTGGCCTCAACTTCTCATGCGCATCGCCGATCACTACGCACGAAGTAAGGATGAGCTGGCCGAAAACGCGGACCACGTGGTGAAGAACCTCGTCCACGCCAACGACGCCCAAACTGGCTCACCCGGAGAGTGGTCCCCCAGAATTCTCCTCGAAGCCGCCCGCAAGCTATGCTCTGCACACGATGACGAATTCGGCGGTTTCACCCCCGCTCCCAAGTTTCCATCTCCCATGAAGCTGGACTTCCTAGTCTCTCTACGCGAATCCTCCGCCTGCTCGGGAGACGCCGCCTTGGCCGAGAGAATCGACGAAACCGCGCCCCTCACTCTCTCAGCCATGGCCAAGGGGGGCCTTTTCGACCAAGTGGGCGGCGGTTTCTGCCGCTACAGCGTTGATGCGCGGTGGAAGATACCCCACTTCGAGAAAATGCTCTACGACAACGCTCTTCTCCTCTCCACCTACGCCCGTGCCCATCGAAGGTATCGGGAGCCACTCTACGCCGCCGTGGTCGAGGAAACGATTGGCTGGCTACTACGCGACCTGCTCGGCCCCGACGGTCTTTTTCACGCCGCCTTGGACGCCGATTCCGAAGGCGAGGAGGGCAAGCACTATGTCTGGACTCCTGAGGAAGTCGCAGCCGTCCTGCCCGCCGAGGAAGCCGCCGGCTTTTGCGAAACCTATGACGTCACCCTAGCAGGCAACTTCGAGAACGGCGCCTCCAATCCCGTCCTCACGGCTGACGAACCCGAAACCCGCCGTAAGTGGGCCGAGGCCCGCCAAACCCTTCTCGCCGCGCGAAACATACGGCCAAGACCGACACGCGACGACAAGCAACTGGCTTCCTGGAACGCCCTTCTTGTCCGAGGCCTGGCCGAAGCTTCCCTATCCTTCGGGCGCAAGGACTGGTTGGCTATGGCTCACGACCTTGCCGACGCTATCCTCTTCACTCATTTTCCTGCGGACGCTTGCCCGCATTCCGTCCGCCATCCCGGTCTCGCTGCTTCGGGACCCGCCTTCCTGGACGACTACGCCTTCCTCGCCGAATCCCTCCTCAGCCTTGCCTCCGTGATCGATTGGCTAGACCCTGGCACCTCCTGCCATTACCAAGCAGAAGCCGTACGTGTGGTCGAAGCAGCTATGGAGCGACACCGCGACCCCTCGCGTCCAGGCTTTTTCTTTACTGCCAACGAAGACGAAGCTCCTGGCGGTGCCCGCAAGAAGCTGTGGTACGACAACGCCCTCCCCGCTGGCAACTCCTCCCTTCTCCGGGTATTCTCCACCCTTCGCGCCTTGACGGGGGAAGAGTTCTGGGAACAGCAGTTCGCTGAAGCACGGGCGGCTTACCCCAAGCTAGCCCTCCGCATTCCCCAAGGTATGGGGCACGCCCTCTCGTCTCTCGTGGAGGAAGCCATGGGGATCGCCGTGGTAACCATAAAGGAAGCCTCGGTGGAAGCCCTTGCCCAAGCCCTCGCCGCCCAACCCTACCGCCCCGTTCATATTCGAGTCACGGAAGCCAAGGACGCTCCCGTCGGCTACACCCTCTGCGTAAACGAGACTTGCCTCCCGCCCGCGAAAGAAGTCGCTTCAATCATCCAAGCCCTTTTCGGAGACTGAGCCCAAGTTAGAAAATGCTTCCAGGCGTTTTCGCCTCGAGCTTTTGGGCTCTACTCGAACTTGTGTGGGTCGAGGACTTTACGTACGCGCTTTTTGTTGAGGCGGACGAAGTCGGGAAGCCCGTGTTCGTAGGGGACTTCCACTTCGCCTTGGATAAGGGGCTGGGCGTACTTGATGAAGGAGAAGGCCATGCTGGCACCGTCTTCGGCGATCCAGTCGGCTGGAATTTCCTTTACACCGTTGGCGATTTCGGAGAGGGGCGCGAGGCCGGTTTCGCATTTATAGGCGTCGCCTTCGCCTCGGACGAGGATGACCATTTTGTCCGTCTCCCCATCTTCCACGGCGGCCTTTACGGCGGCTTGGCCGGCGAGGAAAGCTTCGTCGTTGTCCGTTTGGGAAGAGCAGTGGGCGGCGGCGCGTTGGCCGATGCCGAGCTTGCAGGAGCGGGCCTTGACGGCGAGGTTTTCTTCGACGAGGCCGGCGAGGTAGTCACCCACGCCACCGAGTTGGGCGTGTCCGAAGGCGTCTTTGCCGGTACTGGTGTTGGCTAGGTAGTTGCCGTCCTTATCCTGAAGACCTTCGCCGACGACGACGAGACAGTAGCGGTTCTTCTTGAGCACGGCTTGCACGTCCTCGATGAATTTCTCGCGGGAGAAGGGGGTTTCGGGAAGGTAAATGAGGTGCGGGGCGTCGTTAGGGTGTTCACGCCTTTTAGCGAGAGTGGCGCCTGCGGCTATCCAACCCGCGTTGCGCCCCATGACCTCGACGATGGATACCAAGTCGTGCTGGCCCATGGCTTCGTTGTCCATGGCGGTCTCGCGGACGACGGAGCAGACATACTTCACGACGGAGCCGTAGCCGGGACAGTGGTCGGTGGTTACGAGGTCGTTGTCGATGGTCTTTGGTATGCCTATTACGCGGAGGGCGTAGCCTTTCTCCTGAGCGAGCTTGGATATTTTGTTGGCGGTGTCCTGAGAGTCGTTGCCGCCGGCGTAGAAGAAGTAGCGTATATTGTGGGCTTCGAAGACTTGTAGGACGCGCTCGTAATCCTCGTCTAGCTTTAGCTTGAAGCGGCAGGTGCCGAGGGCGGAGGCGGGCGTGTAGCGGAGGCCGCGGATGTTTTGCTGGGACTCGGCGGCGAGATCGATGAGGTCCTCCTTGAGGATGCCGAGCACGCCGTTGAGCCCGCCGTAGATCTCTTCGATGCATTCGTGGTTGAGGGCTTCCTCCACCACGCCGGCTACGCTTGCGTTGATAACGGCCGTCGGGCCGCCCGATTGGGCGACAAGACAATTACCTACTAGTTCCTCTGCCATGATTCTTTAATAGTCAAAAAACGAAAAGGCGAAGATGACGTAACTTTCCGTTCCGTTTGGCAATCGCAAAATGTGAATAACCGCTTTGTACCTAAGATTTCCCTCCGCCCTAGCTAGAAGGAAGAGTCTAATACTTCTCGCCTAGGTGTCGTCTGTTCTTGAGTCGCCATCGCTCGTCGAAGAAGTCGGCGGCGACGACTTTCCCCGGGGTCTTGTCGTCAGGGAGTTGGCGAAGGTCGATGACGGCCCAGTCGGGGAGTTTGGGGTTTTGGAGGGAATTGGTGCGGTCGTGGTATTCCCGGAATGTGGGTCCGGAGTTGAGGACAAGGTATTTTTGCGGGGCGGCGGGGTTGGGGTGAACGAGGAGAGGAAGGTGGTGCTCGGCGGGGAATGTTTGTTTGCCTGCGGTCACGATTTCCCCCTTCCAAGTGACGGGAAGCAGAGGTGCGGCTGCGGCGACGAGCGGGTTGGAGGCGGGGGTGCCGAATAGTACGAGGTGGCGGGATCGTTGGTCGGCGGGAGTGACCTCGCTTGCTTCCTTGACGGGGAGTTCGCCTCGAAAGAGTTCCCGCCAACGTTTTTTGAGGCGGGCTATCTCGAAGGCGCACCAACGGTCGATCACGGGGTTGCCGGAGGAGGTTGCTGGGGGGATGACGACGAAGGGGGCGAGGAAGGCGTCGTCGATGGGGCCTTGGAGCCCGTGTTTCTTGCGGGTTACGTCGGGTGCGGAGGCAACAGTCCAAAGGCCGCCGGGTTTTCGGAGTAGAGGAACCGAGAATAGGTCGGGGGGAATTTGCAGGGTGGTGTCGTCGATCAGCAGGGAAAAGCCTTCGGTGGCGCCGCAACAGGAGGGGTCGGGGTGAATGAGGAGGAGGGAGGCGACGTTTCGGGTGGTGATGGTTACGGCGCCGTTGTCGGGGTTGAGGGCGGCGTCCACGCGGGTGTCCTTCCAGTGTTCTACGAGTCCGGTGAGGTATATC
>CAXGVD010000086.1:0-8627 GCA_964012695.1 uncultured Opitutia bacterium | reverse complement strand
GCGCCGCTTTCGCAAGCTCTTCGGCGCCATCCTCCTCGCCGCCCTATCCTTCGCCTGGTTCCTCAAAACGATCATCCGGGCCCAAGCCTGGGAAATCGACCTCCACCTTACGAGCGGTCTATCGCCCTACACGCTCCTCCTCGCCGCCCTCTTCGCCGCCGCTTTTCTCGCCTACAACCACACCGTTATCCGCGACGCCATCCGTAAGCTAGAATGAGGCAACTCATTCCACCCCTTTACCAAACCCAGGAAAGCCGGACCAAAGCCTTTGGCATGCCGCAAGAGCCTGCATATGAAAGAGCTTACTCGATGTTTCGGTTTAAAAGGTCCGAAAGGGTGGGCATCGCCAAAGAAGGGGAATCGCCCACCTGATCCCGCCGCCCCAAGCACAACTATCGCATGACCTAGGAAGGAAAGCGGCGGCGAGACATGAAGTTCGCGCAGATCACTCCGTCTTCATGACAAGGTCGTCGTCCTTGAGAGTGAAGGTGATTTGGGCGCCCTCCTCCACCTCGGAGGCGATGAGGGCTCGAGCCAGACGAGTCTCCACTTGCTTCTGCAGAAAGCGCTTGAGGGGACGGGCTCCGTAAGTGGGATCGTAGCCTTTCTCGCCGATCCACGCCTTGGCTGCGGGTGTGAAAGAAACGCTAACGGATCGTTCTTTGAGACGGGCGTTGAGAGAGTCGAGAAGCAGGTCGACGATGGTCGTGATTTCTTCGAGGGTAAGGGGCTTGAAAAGCACCACATCGTCGATGCGGTTGAGTAACTCGGGCCGGAAATGCTCTCGCAGTTCGGTGAGGACGGCATCGCGGGTGGTCTCGGGTATTTCACCGTCCGCCACACCGTCCTGTAGGAAGCGACTGCCGACGTTGGAGGTCATGATTACGACGACGTTCTTGAAGTCCACGGTGCGTCCTTGGGCGTCGGTAAGCCGCCCGTCGTCGAGCAGTTGCAGAAGTACGTTAAAGACGTCTGGGTGGGCCTTTTCCACCTCGTCGAAGAGAACGACAGAATAGGGTTTGCGGCGAACGGCCTCGGTGAGTTGGCCGCCCTCCTCGTAGCCCACATAGCCGGGAGGGGCTCCGATGAGGCGGGCTACAGCATGCTTCTCCATGTACTCGCTCATGTCGATACGAACGACATTGGCCTCGCTGTCGAAGAGGGTTTCGGCAAGGGCCTTGGCCAACTCCGTCTTGCCTACGCCCGTGGGGCCGAGGAAGAGGAAGGAGCCGATGGGGCGGTTGGGGTCCTTGATACCCGCCCGAGCACGGAGGATGGCTTCGGAAACGAGGGTCACGGCTTCGTCCTGTCCGATCAAGCGCTCGTGCAGAATGCTTTCGAGTCGAAGGAGTTTTTCCTTTTCGCCTTCGAGGAGCTTGGTGACGGGCACGCCCGTCCAACGGGCCACAACGTCCGCAATTTCCTCGGCGGTGACCTCTTCCTTGAGCAAGGCGTCCTTCCTCTCGGCGTTTTCCAGCTTTACCAATTCGGCCTCCAGCGTGGGCAGTTTACCGTGCTTAAGTTCGGCGACCAGATTCAAGTCGTAAGCCCTTTCGGCCCGTTCCATGTCAGCCCGCGCGGCTTCGATTTGCTCGCGGAGACGGCGAACGTCGTCGATGTCCTTCCGCTCCCCTTCCCAGCGACGCTTGATGGTTTCCATCTTGTCCCTGGCGTTTCCCAGTTCCTTGCGTAGGGATTCGAGCCTATCCTTGCTAGCCTTGTCCTTTTCCTGCTTGAGAGCAGCTTCCTCGATTTCGAGTTGAAGCACGCGGCGGCTCACCTCGTCCAGTTCGGCGGGCATGCTATCTAATTCGGTGCGGATCATGGCACAGGCCTCGTCAACGAGATCGATGGCCTTGTCGGGCAGGAAGCGGTCGGAAACGTAGCGATTGGAGAGGACGGCGGCATTGACGAGGGCTTCGTCCCGAATGTTCACGCCGTGATGAATTTCAAAGCGTTCGCGCAGGCCGCGCAGGATGGAAATGGTGTCCTCCACGTCGGGCTGGTCCACGAGCACGGTCTGAAAGCGGCGTTCGAGGGCGGCGTCCTTTTCCACATGTTGGCGGTATTCGTTGAGAGTGGTGGCTCCGATGCAACGGAGTTCCCCACGGGCCAGCATAGGCTTGAGCATGTTACCCGCGTCTATGGCACCCTCAGCCGCCCCGGCACCCACTATAGTGTGCAACTCGTCGATGAAGAGCACGGTTCGCCCTTCGCTTTTGGAGACCTCGGCCAGCACGGCCTTGAGGCGTTCCTCGAACTCCCCGCGAAACTTGGCACCAGCGAGAAGCGAACCCAAGTCCAGAGTGAAGATCGTCTTGTCCTTTAGCCCTTCGGGCACATCACCGCGAACGATGCGCTGAGCGAGGCCCTCAACAATAGCCGTCTTGCCCACACCAGGTTCCCCGATGAGCACGGGGTTGTTCTTGGTCTTGCGGGAGAGAATGCGGACGACGCGCCGAATCTCGGCGTCCCGCCCAATCACGGGGTCCAGCTTGCCGGATTTGGCCTGCTCCACCAAGTCGATGCCGTACTTCTTCAGGGCTTGGAAGGCGTTCTCGGGGGTCTTGCTGGTCACTCGCTGGCCGCCGCGCAAAATTTCCAAGGCTTGCTTTACCTTTTTTTCGGTGAGGTCGAAGTTATTGAAAAACTTGACGAGCGAGGCTGGCTTGCCCACTGCGAGAAGTCCGAGCAAGAGGTGCTCAGTGCTTACATAGTCGTCCTCCATTTCGGCGGAAAGCGTCTGGGCCTTTTCCACCGCCTCAGTCAGCGCTTGGGAGGCGTAGGAACGGGCTGTGTTCACATTGCCCGCGATTTTCGGCAGGCCTCCCAGTTCGCGCTCCAGAGCCAGTTGAACGGGAGCCGCTCCAATGCCGATTTCCTCCAGCAAGGCTGGGGCGATACCGTGCTCCTGACGAATGAGGGCGGCGAACAGGTGCCAGACATCCACCTCCTGTTGACCGTTCCTCCGGGCCACCTCTGCCATTTCGCGTATGGCGGCGATTCCCATCTCGGTGAATTTCTCAGGGTCTACATTCATAACCACTCACCATGCAGGTTGCGTTCCTATTCATTAAGCGCTGGTTTTTGAGGTTTTTCCCCGTTTGTAGGGATTTTGGAACACTTGCTCGGGACAGAAAGGCGACGGAACGCCCAAATTGGGACGTTTTGTCTCGGATGAGAAGTAGGCTTGCGGGAAGGGTGCGCCGGTGCTTTCGAGAGAGCATGACGAAACGGGAAAGGGCGAAATACGTGGGCCAAAGACTTAACGAGCTGTATCCAGACCCGCCCATTCCGCTGGATCACAAGGACACCTACACCCTTCTGGTGGCGGTCCTGCTTTCCGCCCAGTGCACGGACGCCAGGGTAAACAAGACCACGCCGACTCTCTTTGGCTTGGCGGACAACCCCGACGACATGGCGAAGCTGAGCGTGGAGCAGATCGACGCCGTCGTGCGTCCCTGCGGGCTTTCGCCTCGCAAGGCCACAGCGATACGCGAGCTTTCCCAGCTTCTCTTGGAGCACCACGGAGGAACCGTACCCGCTGGCTTCGAGGCCCTGGAAGCCTTGCCCGGCGTGGGGCACAAAACGGCGTCGGTGGTGATGACACAGGCTTTCGGCTTGCCCGCCTTTCCAGTGGACACGCACATACACCGCCTGGCCCAAAGGTGGGGCCTCACCTCAGGCCAAAGTGTAGCTCGGACGGAGCGGGACTTAAAGAGCTTGTTCAAGAAGGAAACTTGGAACCGGTTACACCTTCAGTTCATTTACTACGGGCGAGAGCATTGCTCGGCACGCGGATGCGACGGAACGGTCTGCGAAATCTGCCGGAACTGCTACCCGAACAGGCGCGGGCCTGTGAAAACCAGAAAGGCTTGAATCAGCCGATGTTGACGAGCAGTTCCTTGTTGGGGTGCTCGGCACGAAGGCGCTCTACGCCAGCGTCGGTGAAACCCGTCCGGGTAAGATACACTTCACGAAGGGCAGCTAGGGCGGTCAAAGTTTCCACCGCGGTGTCGTCTAATCCCGTTCCCACGAGGTTAAGGTGTTCGAGCTTTTGCAGGTCCTTGAGCTTGGCAAGCCCAGCGGAGGTCAGGTCTTTGTTCTCCTCCAGGGAAAGACGACGCAGATTGGTCATCGACGCGAGTTGTTCGACGCCTTCGTCGGTCAAGCTGCACTTGCTCAGGTCCAGCCAGGTGAGCCGGACGGCGAGTGCGGTGAGTGCGGGAAGGTCCTCGTCCACCAGTTCCAACCCGGGTTCCGACGGGGCCACACAGCGGAGTCCGTCTCCCTCTGAATCCTTGTAAAGGTAAACGCCGCTGGAGCGGAGACTTTGGACTTGGTCTTCGTTCAGGGAGAGGGAGCCGATCGCGACGGATTGGATGGCGGGCGGGGCGGTGTTAGCATCAGCTTCGGGTGTTTCATCAGGTTCCTCGCTCGCAGGAGCTTCCGCACTTTCCCATGGATAAAGAACCTTCAGTTCATCCGGAAAACTCTTGGGGGCCAGTTTCGTGAACATCAGGCCGACCAACCACAGGATGAGAGCCAGCACGAGGAGCACCACTAAGCCGGTCAGGATTTTGGAGCCGATGCCGCCGCCTTTCACGACGATGACGGTCTGCCCTTGGTTTAGACCTTGTATTTTGCGGTTACGGCCAGAGCGGCGGCGTCGGCGGCGCGGGAGAGGTTCGTCCTCCTCGAAGTCATCGTCATAGTAGTCCTCTTCCGGATCGGGGGCTCCGCGACGCTTCTTTTTCGGCCGCGGCTTCTCGGAGGAGGACGGAGCGGAAGCCGGTTCTTCCAAGGGAACCGATTCGGCGGGAGGCGGCACTTGGGGTGAGGGAACGGAAGCCGCCTTTGCCGTAGGAGGAGCGGCGTGAGGCGGCACAGGTTCCGCGGGAGCGACGGGCGGAACGGGTGAATCAGGTGGTTCCGATTGAAAAGGCGGAGGAGTCGGAGTGGCAGGAGCAAGGGGTTGGGCGGGTGGAACCGGCGAGGATTGGACGGGCTGAGCAGAGGTTTCGGGCTCGGGTTCTTCTTCGTCTTCGAATTGGTCCTCCCACTGCTTGAGCTTGTCGTAGTCGACGTCGTCGTCCGCCTCCGACTCGCTCGCCGAAGCGGCGGTTTTCTGGGGGGCGACTGAGATTACAGGAACTGCGGGCGCAGTGGGCAAGGGGGTGGCGGGGGTCGAAGCGGCGAGGACGTCCGCGAGGGTTTGCCACTCTGCGGCGCCTTCGGCCATGCCATAGTCCGTTTCCGCAAAATGTCCTGCGGCGAGGTGGGCCTTCACCTCGTCAATTCCGTACGGACCAAATTGTTGTCCGTCTTTGAATACGTGTATGCGCATGGGAAAAAATCAAACGCTCTGACGCGGCGAAAAAAGTTTCAACACGAAAACGGTACGAATTTCAAGGACAAGGAATGTGCCAGCCTCACTTGGCCGGGCTCTTGTTTTTGGGCTTGGGACGCAACCACTCGGACAACAGTTCGATTTCATCCGCCGTCATTTTTCCGTCCTTGCCGAAAGAGGGCATGCGGTCGTTCTTCTTGCCGTAGAAGCGCTCGTGGGAGGGATCGTAAATGAAGGAGACGAGCCATTCGCCTCCGCCATATCCTGTTAGGTCGGGAGCGGAACCTTCTTCTTCGGCGTCCACGTCGTGGCAGTCGAGACAGCTTGCGGCATCGAAGAGGTCGTACTCATCGTCCGTGAGCGGTTCCGGTTCCCTTGTGACGGCTCGGGAGGCCATCAAGGCGGCGACTTCGGCCAAGAGAGCTTTCTCGTCCTCGTCCGTCTTCTTGAGGAACTTGGCCATTTTGCCGTCACGGAAGGCAGTGCCGCCGAAGTACTCGGAGGAGACGTAGTGGTCGTAGTCAAGCAACTTGGTCAACCACTCCTCTGAAGCGAAACCGGCAAGGTCGGGAGCGGAGCGGTTGCCGTCCACGGGATAGCCTCGGGCGTCGTGTCCATCGTAACGATGGCAACTCGCACAATGAGCGGAGAAGAGGCGACGCGCCCGGTTTTCAGGGTCTCGCCGTAGGAGAGCCACGGCGCCTTCGGGTGGTATACCTTTCTCTTCGGCCAAGATTTCCACTCGCTTAGCCAGCCAAGACGCCTCGGTAACGGCGGCTTGGTGCTTCTCGTTGGCCCCGTCCTCAGAGAAGGCGAGGAAGGTCAGGCCAGCTGAACCCGCCAGGAGACACCAGAGGAACCCGACATTGAAGCGGTGCCCCTTCTCCGTGCTCCCGATGAAGGGCTGGAGAAACATCCAGAGTATAAGAAAGCCGGGAATGACGATAGCTCCCCAAAAGGCGGGCACGTACTTGAGGAATTGAAACAGGAAGAGAAAATACCACTCGGGGCGGGCGGGAAACTCGTTGGCGGGATCCGCGGGGGGGCCCAGCGGAGCACCTCGGAAATAGAGGGTTAGGGCGATAACCGCGAGCATGACGGCGAGGCAGGCCACAGCGTCCTTGAGAACTTGGTCGGGCCAGAAGTAAGAATCCCGTTTGGGGCGGGGTTCCTTGACGTGGATGCCGTGCCGGCGGAAAAGATAGATGTGCCCCACCACAAGGGCTACCAGTAAGCCGGGCAAAACGCCCGCGTGCAGGGCGAAGAAGCGCGTGAGTGTGTGGTGGCCGTACTCGACGCCGCCCACCACCAGTTTCTGCAAGGCGGATCCGATGAGCGGAACTTCCGCTATAAGGTTCGTGGCCACGGCAGTGGCCCAGTAGCCTTTTTGGTCCCACGGTAGGAGGTAGCCGGTCAGGGACAAGGCAAGCGTGACGCCCATGAGCGCGATGCCGAACCAGAAGTTCAGCTCGCGGGGAGCCTTGTAGGCCCCGTCTATCACCACTTGCATAAGGTGAAGGACGAGCAACACGATCATGGCCTGGGCCATGTAGTGGTGGCAGCCCCGCAGGAACCAGCCGCCCCAGACGTAGTGCTGGACATAATAGGTGCTTTCCCAAGCGGTCTGGGCACTGGGACTGTAAAACATCCAGAGGATGGTGCCCGTAACGACTTGTGCGAAAAAAGCGAAGGTGAGGCAACTGCCCCAGACATAGCGCCACCTGGCACCGCCCGGCACTTTTTCGTAAAGGGCCTCCTTAAGCAGGGTGCGCACGCCGGCTCGGTCGTCCAGCCAATCAATAAAACGCTTCATGATAGGGGAATCTTTTCCGCTACGTTGGGCCGGAAGTGTTGGAAGCGCACCCAGACATAGCCGTCCTCCACCTTCAGCTCCAAGTCGTCCATGCCCCGCGGGCTGGGGCTGGAGTCGGAAGAGACGGAGCCGTCGAGGGCGAAGGCACTGTTGTGACAGGGGCAGAAGAAATCGCCTTGCTCGCCGCGATAATCAATGGCGCAGCCTAGATGAGGGCACTTAAGATTGAAGGCTTTAGCCGAATCGCCGTCCCTCATGAGGTACACCGCGCCCACGGGAACATTGGATAAGGTGGTCCATGCGTCGGTGACTCGTTCGCGCACAATGCCAAACTTGACGGGCGTTCCGCCTTCAGGGAGGGCGGCAAGAGGGGCCACCTTACTCCAGGGCACCTGATCGTTTCCTTCTTCCGAAGGGCGGGCGGGGTCCAAGGCCGCGGGAAGGGCCGCCACGATAGGAAGGGCGACGCAAGCGCATGAAGCCCCGGCCGCAGCCTTGGCCAAGAAGGCCCGCCGTTTTTCGTCGTCGGCCGTATCGTCCGCTTGAAAAGGTTCTTCGGGTTGAGAGGTGTTCTCCGGTTCCATCACAAAATTATAACATAACTTTGGGTGCAGGGTCACACGCTCGAGGAATTTCCCCGCCGCGCAAACACCTGTACACGAATTATTTTCCGCCTCGGAAAGATCAAGCTCCCTTCAGGGAGTGGGAGGCAGAGGAGGCAAGCCGCCGGGAAGGGTTCCGTCGCCGGCGGGTGGAGGAGGAGGCAGACCAGGAAGACCTCCGTCAGAGGGAAGAGGGGGAGGCGGAGGCAAGCTGGAACCGCCACCAAGCGGAGGGAAGGCGGAATCGGTGGAATCGGAAGGCGAAGCGGGCGGAGGCGGAGGGATGTCTGGTGTGGAGACGCCGCCGGGCAGACCTCCGTCGATCGGGGCGGGAGAAGGCGGAGGTGGTGGAATTGTACCGCCATCGATCGGTGGGAAAACAGGGTCGGTCGGAGCGGGAAGGTCTGGCGTGGTGGCGTCTCCGGGCAAGCCGGGGAGAGAATCGGTTTCACCGGGAACGGGAGGAAGTCCGGGAAGCACTCCGTCGATCGGAGCGGGAGGCGGAGCAGGCAAGTCGGTGCCTCCGTCGATCGGGGGAAAGACTGGATCAGTCGAGTCCGTGGGAGGAGCGGGGAGGTCAGGCGTGGTGACGTCTCCGGGCAGGCCGGGAAGGGAATCGGTTTCCCCAGGAACGGGAGGAAGTCCGGGAAGCACTCCGTCGATGGGAGCGGGAGGCGCAGCAGGCAAGTCGGTGCCGCCGTCGATCGGGGGGAAGATGGGATCGGTCGAGTCCGTGGGAGGGTGGGGAAGGTCAGGCGTGGTGACGTCTCCGGGCAAACCGGGGAGGGAATCGGTTTCGCCGGGAACAGGAGGAAGTCCGGGAAGCACTCCGTCGATCGGAGCGGGGGGGGGAGCCGGCAAG
>CAXGVD010000085.1:0-8633 GCA_964012695.1 uncultured Opitutia bacterium | reverse complement strand
GCCTGCGTCTTCGGCGGCGTGCGATTGATCTCGTCCGCCAAGATGATGTTCGAGAACAAGGGGCCCTTCGTGAAGGCGAACTTTCGTTGCCCCGTCTCGGGGTCGTCCTGCAACACTTCCGTGCCCGTGATGTCAGACGGCATCAGGTCGGGCGTGAACTGAATCCGGTGGAAACTCAGCGACAAAGTCTTCGCCGCCGAGCTGACCAGCAAGGTCTTAGCCAATCCCGGCACGCCCTCCAGCACGGCATGACCGCGGGCGAAGATCGAGATCAACATCTGATCGATCACATCGTCCATTCCCACAATCGCCTTCCGCAGTTCGGTCAGGATCTCTTCACGGGCGGCCCGCAACTTTTCCACCGCCTTCACGTCGTCGATATCGGCGGCTCCGGATTCACTCTTGGCTTTACTAGGCATGGTCTGACCTTTCGGTTCGTCCGCCGAATGGGCGGGCGCGGGTTTGCTGAGAAAAGAAGGCAGGCACAACGAACCCTAGAAGCATCGACGCGTCGTCAAGAAGGGCGATTAAGGAGGGAGCCTGCAAAGACATGTTGGTCATGCCAACGACGAAAAAAACATCTGTAAAGAAAACGTTGCTAACAAATCGAAACTTTTCTGGACGGACCCCAACCCCGCATCCAAACTGAAAGCCCCAAAGCACAAGCCCCGAAAGCCCGCTCCGACCGACAAGCCGTTCTACTTTGCAGAATTGGGTGATCCGCCAGTGAAGTGGATGAACGCGATGAGGAGGTAAGAGGCCAGAGGGTGAGATGGGGCCGTTTTCGAAGTCCGACTGAAAATAGTTAAGGGCGGATTTTACGGGTGTTTCACTCTCTGCGGAGACTTTTGAGGGTGACTGAGGGCAAATAAATAGAAGAAGGAAAGATTCGGCTCTAAACGAACGCACTTGCGTTCAGGGAGGTTTGCACCAGTATCAGGCGAGATATGGAACTGGGCGATTACTTGCCGATTCTTATACAAGTGCTTCTGGCCGTGGGCATGGGGGTGGGCATCCTCGTGGCCAGTCATATTTTTGGCCAAAAGGCGAGGCGGAGCAAGATCAAGGATTCACCCTACGAATGCGGGTTGGCTACGGAAAAACCGGGGAAGACCCGTTATTCGGTGAAGTTCTATGTCACGGCCATGCTATTCATCCTGTTCGACGTGGACGTAGTGTTCCTTATCCCCTGGGCCCTCACCCACCGTGAGCTTACCGCGGCGGGCATCCCCGTCCTCGGACCCATGCTTTTCTTCACCGCCGTGCTCGCGGCGGGTCTGATATACGAACTCAAGAGCGGCGCCTTGGAATGGGAAAAGTGAATCCGGACGCAAGGCCCGCCGACGCGCTGCGGAATTGACTCCGCCTCACCCGACGTCCCGACCAAATGCGCATCGACCGGTACATCGCTTCTTCCCGGATCATAGACCTGAAAAGCAAGGACCTCCCCACCGCCTACGCCGAACTCCTCTCCACCTTCACCCCCACGCTCGGACGCGGGACCTCCCGCAAGGCCATTCTTAGCGAATTGCTGGAACGGGAAAGCTCGTTGTCCAGTTATCTGGGCGAGGGCGTGGCCCTGCCTCACGCCCGGGTAAAGATGAAGAGACCCTACGCCCTGGCAGTGGGACGGTGCCCGGCGGGGCTCTCCTTCGACAGCAAGGAGACCTACGAGGAGGTCCGTTTCGTCTTCCTGCTACTCGCCAACGAGCAGGCCAAGAACTACCTCTCTTTCCTCGCCGCCCTCGCACGCAATTTCCAGGACAAGGCCGTGATGGACCCCCTCTGGATGGCTCGGGAGCTGTCCGAGTTCAAGAAGGCGGTGAAGGCCGCCTTCGCGGGAGCCGACGATCGCCCCGCACGCCGCCGCACCAAGTTCAACAAACTACTCACCGACGAGGCCGCCAAAATCGCCAAGGCCGCCGAGTGCTCGACCGTTCTGGTGTTCTCCGACGTGTTTCCCCCCGCCCTAGCGCCCCGCCTGTCCTTCACTGGCTTCAAGGTGGTCCTTGCGGGCGACGACGTTTCGGACGACGACCGGGCCCTCCACAGAGCGGACGCCGCCCTGCCCGTCCGAGCTCTTTCTCGTTCACGCCTTTCGCAGTTGCGGGCCGCCATCCTTCTGGGCCTCACCCGGGGCATCTTCGGCTTCGAAGACCGGGTCTGCTGCATAGGCGGCATACCTGGAAGCGGTCAACTGGACACGGTTCTGGTGGTAGACGTGAAAGAGGAGTTCGACACCGTCATCTCCCAGGACGAATCAATGCTCCCGGCAGACGTTTCGCCCGCCGCCCTGGAACGCCTCATTGCGGTCTCCACCGAACTGGCCTCCACGGGACGCGAAGGTCGAGCCGTTGGCGCCATGTTCGTGCTGGGGGACCACGAGGCGGTTAAGAAACGGGTAAAGCCCCTCGTCCTGAATCCCTTTCACGGCTACGATGAGGAGGACCGAAGCGTCCTCAACCCCTTCATGGACGAGACCCTCAAGGAACTCGCCCTGCTGGACGGCGCCTTCGTGGTTCGCGGGGACGGCGTGGTGGAATCGGCAGGCAGCCTCATTCAGGCCCGTTCAGACGGCGTGGACCTGCCGAGCGGCCTCGGTTCGCGCCACGCGGCAGCGGCCGCCGTCACCCACGTAACGGACTCGCTTGCCCTCGTCGTCTCCTCCTCCGGCCAAGTTTCCCTCTTCCGCCGCGGCCACATGTTCACCCTCTTCGACAAGTCCGAAGGCCGCTCCCTGTGACACCGCCATGTCCGCCTCCACCGCCGCCGAACCTCCGGACGTCATCGGCTTTTTCGGGGGCAGTTTCGACCCCATCCACCTCGGCCATATTCAACTCGCCCGCGAATTACGGGAGCGGGCCGGCCTCCGAACCCTTCTACTCTGCCCCGCCCACCAAGCTCCTCTCCGGGACCAACCGCACCACGCCTCCCCCGAACACCGCCTCGCCATGGTGAAGGCCGCCGTGGGAAACTTGCCGGGACTCGAAGTCGACGACCGAGAAATCAGAACCGGCGGCCCAAACTATACCCGCGACACCCTCCGCCAAATCCGACGCGAACGCCCCGGCGAAAACCTCATCCTCGTCCTTGGCTCGGACCAACTCGCCAAGCTTCCCCGCTGGCGCCACGTCAATGACCTCGTGGCCGAAAACGAATTCCTAGTCCTCGCCCGCCCCGACCACCCCGTCCAAGCTCCAGCGGCCCTCCCCGACCTCCGCTTCCGATCCTTCCCCACCCAAAAGTTCGAGCATTCCTCCACCCAAGTCCGAAAACTCATCCGCTCCCGCCAACCCTACGAACACCTCCTGCCCGAGCCCGTCGCCGCCTACGTCAAGCGCCACCGCCTCTATCCGGAACGGGAACAAACCACGCCGCACGCCGCCACATGACCTCCGTCACAGACACCGAAGAAAATCTCGAGCTCCGCCCCGGCCTCCGGGAAAACCTGAAAACCTGTTGCGAGGCCCTCCTCGACAAGAAGGCCGAAGACCTCAGCCTCCTGCACTTCGGGGAAAGCTCCCCCCTTACCGACTGTTTCCTCATCGCCACCGGCACCTCCGCCCCCCACCTCCGAGCTCTCCGCGATAACGTCGAGAAAGCCCTCAAGGAGCACGACGTCGAACTCTTCTCCAAGGAACGCTTCAACCCCGGCGGCTGGCTCGTCATCGACGCCATCGACTTCGTCATCCACCTCTTTTCCAGAGAACAACGGGAACACTACGCCCTCGAAGACCTCTGGAAAGACGCCGACCACCTCGACCCCGAAACACTCTAACCTCCGATTTGCCACTTGAAACGCACGCACCGAAAGGAAAAACTCCCAGCCATGAAAACCAATTCCTCTTCGACCCGCCGCCAATTCCTGCAAACCTCCGGCCTAGCCGCCGCCCCCTTCATCCTGCCCTCCCGCGTTTGGGCCGCCAAAGGCGACCAAGCGCCGAACAGCCGCATCAGCGTGGCCGTCATCGGCCCAGGCAAGATGGGACGCGGCCACACTCACCGCCTGCTCAGGAACCCCGAGACCCAAGTCGCGGGCTTCGCCGAAGTCGCCAAGGTCAGGTCCGACCACACCAAGGAACTCATCGAGGGCTACTATGCCAAGAACACGCCCGCAGGAAAATGGAAGGGTCTCACCGTCACTGCGGACTACAGGGAACTGCTCGAGCTCGACCACGTGGACGCCGTCCTCATCGCCACTCCCGACCACTGGCACGGCGAGCCTACTATACTCGCCGCCCGGGCGGGCAAGCACGTCTACTGCGAGAAACCCATCTCCCTCACCATCGCCGAGGGTCGCCGCATGGTGGAAGCAGTCAAGAAGCACAAAGTCGCCTTCCAGACCGGCAGCCAGCAACGCTCGGAGTACGGCGGCAAGTTCCGCCGCACCGTCGAGATGGTCCGCGGCGGCGCCATCGGCAAACTCAAGAAAATCCAAGTCTGCGTGGGAGGCCCGCCCAAACCCTGCGACCTCCCCACCCAACCCGTCCCCGAAGGCATAGACTGGGACGCTTGGCAAGGCCCCGCCCCCACACGTGGTTACAACAAGGAACTCTGCCCCGACAACGTCCACAACCACTTTCCCCGCTGGCGAGCCTACACCGAATACTGCAACGGCTACCTCGCCGACATGGGCGCCCACCACTTCGACATCGGCCAGTGGGGCATGGACGCCGACCACACCGGCCCCGTCAAGGTCATACCCCCGAAGGATGGGGTTAAAGGACTCAAGCTCGTCTACGCCAACGGCATCGAAGTCGAGCACGGTTCCCTTCCGGACTGGCGCGGCGGCACCGTCTTCTACGGAACCGAAGGCACCATCTGGGTGGACCGCGGCCCTTGGAAGTCCGACCCAGCCGATCTCATCAAGGGCTTCAAGTCCTCCGTCTCCCTCCGCCAACCCAAGAACCACCACCAGGACTGGCTGGACTGCATCCGCAACGGCAAACAACCCCTCGCCCACGTGGAAGCTGGCCACCGCACCGCAAGCCTTTGCCAGCTCGCCAACATCGGCTACGCCCTCCGACGTGAACTCGATTGGGACCCCAAGACCGAATCCTTCCCCAACGACAAGGAAGCCCAAGCCTTAACCGACCGCGCCCGCCGCAAACAATGGTACCGAGTCTGAGGACGCGGACCCGCCTCCCTCTCAAGCCTTCTCAACACGACCGAAGGCTTGCAGACGGCTAGCCCGAATCTCACCTACTCTCTACTGCGGAGACCGTAGCTAATCCCTGCCCGATACATGAGCCGCCATCAGTTCCTGCAAGCGCGATAAAACTGATACAGCTCGGGTATGGGTCACTCCACTTGAAACGTACCTTCTATCTCAACCGTCACGTTTCCAGGCAGGGAGCCCATACCCACGGCGCTGCGGACGCCCACGCCAAGATCCTCGCCCCAGATGGATTGGAACAGTTCGCTGCATGCGTTGATGACATGCGGGTGCTGCTTGAAGTCCTCCGTGGCGTTAACCATGCCGAAAAGCTTCACGACGCGCTTGATGCGGTCCAGGGAACCTAGGGTTGCCCGGGCCGTGGCAAGGATGCAAAGCCCCACTTGACGGGCCGCTTCCTGCCCGCCCGCCAAATCCACCTCGGCGCCCACGCGCCCGGTCAGCATGGAACCGTCCTCCAGCACGGGAACATGCCCGGAGAAGTGGGCCTGGTCTCCCAACACCAGCATGGGTTGGTACACCCCGCCTTTGGGAGGTGGGGGCGGCAAGGTGATTCCTAGATCGGCAAGTTTGGCTTCTATGCTCATGAGAATGGGTTCCAGTTTACGCAGGTTGACGAAAAACGGTCAGTCTTGCGAAGGCTCCGTCCGCCTCAAGCGCATTTTCACGATTGCCGGGGGTCGTCAACCGGTTTCTTACTTCCCACCATGCAAAACCAACCGCTCGTTTCCACCCGCCGAAACCTCCTAAAGACGGGGGGCCTCGCCCTCGCAGCCTCCGCTATCGCCGAACAAGCCTTGGCCGACCACCACGGAGGGAAAGCCGCTCCCACCAATGTGAAGCTGGCCAAGGGAGACGTCGTCCTCTTCCAAGGCGACTCCATCACCGACGCCGGACGCGACAAGCGCAAGCAAGTCCCCAACGCACAAGCCGCCTTCGGCCGAGGCTACGCCTGGATGGCCGCCTCCCAGCTTCTCGTCGCCCACCCCGAACTCGCCCTCACCCTCCACAACCGAGGCATCTCCGGCAACAAGGTGCACCAACTCGCCGGTCGCTGGGGCAAGGACTGCCTCGACCTCAAGCCCGACGTCCTCAGCGTCCTCATCGGGGTCAACGACATCTGGCACGGCCTCAACGGGCGCTACGACGGCACCGTCGAAACCTACGAAAACGACTTCATGAAACTTCTCGAACACACACGGGCCAAGCTTCCAAAGGTGAAGCTCGTGGTATGCGAGCCCTTCGTCCTCAAGTGCGGCGCCGTCACCGACAAGTGGTTCCCCGAGTTCGACAAGTACCGGGCTTCAGCCCGCAAGGTCTCCGACGCCCACGGCGCCGTCTTCGTCCCCTTCCAGTCCATGTTCGACGAAGCCGTCAAGTACGCCCCCCAAAACCACTGGGCCGGCGACGGCGTGCACCCCTCCCCCCACGGGGCCTCCCTCATGGCCCACTTCTGGCTACGGGCCGTCAACGCCTGAAAGCACAAACTCGCCGCCGGCACCTTCTCCCTCGTACTCGACAAACCGCCACGCCGCTTCCTATCGGCTCCTCTATGAAAGCCATCCAGCTCGCCGCTCCAAAGAAATTCGAACGCATCGAAATCGACGAACCCGGCGACCCCGGCCCTGGTGAAGCCCTTATCCGCACCTCGCGCATGGGCGTGTGCGGCACGGACGTTAGCTGCTACCTAGGCAAGTTCCCCTTCTTCGACTACCCCCGCATCCCCGGCCACGAGCTGGGCGTGGAGGTTCTCGCCATAGGCGATGGCGTGGAAAACGTGAGACCCGGCGACCGCTGCTCCGTCGAACCCTACCTCAACTGCGGCACCTGCCACGCCTGCCGCAAGGGCCAAGGCAACTGCTGCGAAAACCTCAAGGTCTTCGGGGTCATGATGAACGGCGGCCTCTGCGAACGCTCTCTCATCCGGGCCGACAAACTCCACCCATCCGACAGGCTAAGCTATGAGCAACTCGCCCTCGTCGAGACCCTCGCCATCGGTTGCCGAGCCGCCGACCGCGGAGCTGCCGAGCAAGGCCAACACGCCCTCGTCATCGGGGCCGGCCCAATCGGCCTCGCCACCCTGGAGTTCACCCGCCTCACCGGGGCGACCCTCACCGTCATGGACGTCTCCGAGGAACGCCTCGCCTTCTGCCGGGAAACCTACGGCATCGAGAACCTCGTCACCTTCAAGGGCGACGGCTCCGAACGCGAACGCATGGCGGAAATCACCGGCGGCGCCTTCTACGACGTCGTCACCGATGCTACCGGCAACCCCCGCTCCATGTCCGGCGCCCTCGAATACGTGGCCCACGTCGGCAACCTCGTCTACGTCGGCATCACCACGCAGGAAGTTACCTTCCCTCATCCCGTCCTCCACCGTCGGGAAATGAACCTACTGGCCTCCCGCAACGCCCTCCCAAAGGACTTCCCCCGCATCATCTCCCTCATCGAGAACGGCACCATCGACACCAACCCCTGGATCACCCACCACCTCCCCTTCGAGGAAGTACCCGCCCGCTTCGAATCCCTCCTGGCCCCCGAATCCGGCGTACTCAAAGCCGTCATCGAGGTGTCGGACTGAACCTCCGCCTCCGCCCCACCTCCCCGTCATGCCCGTAAAGCACACGGAGGAATCGTTCGAGGTCCGAGACTCGCCCATACCCCAAGCGGGCAAAGGACTGTTTGCGGTCAAGCCCATCGGGGAGGAGGACACCATCGGGTACTACACGGGAGAGGTCGTCACTTGGGAGGAACTCAACGCGGGCAAGCGGGCGGATTCCTCCTACGTGGTCTACGTCTGCGCCAACCACGTCATTGTCGGTGAAGGCCCGGAAGCCAACTACACCCGTTACGCCAACCACAGCTCCCATCCCAACGCCCTTCTCGTAACCTCCACCCGCTGGAAGTCCGCCCGCTTGGAAGCCCTCCGCGACATCCAACCCGGCGAGGAAATTCTCTTCGACTACGGTGAGGAATACTGGGAGATCTCACCCGAGAACTGAGCCTATTTCCTTTTCGCCTTCTGTATCGGAACCATCCTTTCGCCTCATGATGCGCCTTGTTTCGTTCCTCTTCGTTTTTTTAGCCTTCACGCTTACGGCGTTTTCCAAGACCGGCGGCGAAAAGTTGTTCGCCCAAGACAACCTGGTGGCTTGGTGCATCGTGCCCTTCGACGCCAAGAAGCGCGGTCCCGCCGAACGGGCCAAGATGGCCAAGCAGGTGGGTTTCTCCAAAATCGCCTACGACTGGCGCGGTCACCATGTGCCGACCTTCGAGCGGGAAATCTTGGAGTACGAGAGGCACGGCATCGAGTTCTTCGCCTTCTGGAGCTGGCACGACGCCTTCGAGCCCCTCGTGAAGAAGCACGGCATCACCCCGCAAATCTGGCGGACGCTCGGCTCCCCAAAGGCTGGAACACAGGAGGAAAAAGTGGCCGCCGCCGCCAAGTCCATACTCC
>CAXGVD010000084.1:0-8662 GCA_964012695.1 uncultured Opitutia bacterium | reverse complement strand
CCGCCCTTGCCGCCCTTGCCGCCCTTGCCGCCCGCGTCGCCTTTCGCGACCCCGATGTCGCCTTACGGGCTGCAACCGGACGCCTCGACTCCCTCGCCGCTCCCGCTCTTGGCGAGGTCTCCGTCCGTGGGCGCGTACCTCTTGCCGAAACCGTCGGCTATCTTGCTGACCAAGCCGCCGCCGCCGTTCCCTTTGCCCCGTGAAGCCGCCGCGCGACAAGTCTGACGCTCTCTTCCGCCGGGCGACCCAAGTAATACCCGGAGGCATTTACGGTCACGTCGCCCCGGCTGCCGCCTTGCCCGAAGTCTTTCCCCACTACGCTGCAAGCGCCGAAGGTTGTCGCTTTCGAGACCTTGATGGGAACGAGTGGCTCGACTTCCTCTGTGCCTACGGCACCTCCTTCCTTGGTCACCTCGACCCCGAAGTCGAGGAAGCCGCCGAACGGCAACGCCGTGACGGGGCCGTCTTCAACCAACCTTCGTCCCTCATGGTCGAGCTGGCCGAAACTCTCGCCGACCGCATCGACTTCGCCCATTGGGCGGTCTTTGCCAAGAACGGTTCCGATGTCACCACCTGGGCCGTCCGCGTTGCTCGCGAGCACACCGGGCGCGCCCATGTCGTGAAAGCCCAAGGCGCCTACCACGGGGTGGACGCTTGGTGCGACCCCGGTTTCGGCGGACGCATCCCCGCCGATCGAGAGCATGTACGCTCTTTCCCCTGGAACGACCTCGACGCCCTCAGGGACATCGTTCAAGACCTCGAAGACGATGTCGCCGCCATAGTCCTCCCGCCCTACGATCACGCCTCTTTTGCTCCCTCCGTCCTTCCAGCCGAAGGCTTTTGGGCAGGGGTGGAGGCGCTTTGCCGCGAACGAGGCATCCTTCTTGTTCTCGATGACGTGAGGGCCGGATTTCGGCTTCACGATGGAGGTTCGCACCGCCGCTTCGGCTTCACTCCTGACCTCGGGTGCTACGGCAAGGCACTTGGTAACGGTTACGCCCTTTCCGCCTGTTTAGGCCGCGAGGAATATCGTAAGGCCGCTCGGAACGTATTTCTGACTGGTAGTTGCTGGAACGATGCTGTGGCCCAGGCTGCCGCCCTCAAGTGCTTGGAGCTGTTTCCTGCCCGCAAGGTGGTGGAGACCGTGGACGCCCTTGGGCGCCGCCTCGCCGAAGGCTTGGAAAAAGCTGCCGCCCAGCACGGCTTCAACCTACGCATGACCGGTCCATCGGCCATGCCCTTCCCTTGGTTCCCGGAAGACGAAAACCTCTACCTCCTGCAAGACTTCTGCGCGCACTGCGCGGAATCAGGCGTCTTCTTTCACCCTCATCATAACTGGTTCCTTTCCGGCGCCCATGACGAGGAAACCGTTGACCAAGCCACGACCGCTGCCCAAAAAGCCTTTGCCCGAATGGCGGAAAAGTAGAGAAAGGTCGTCGGCGGGGCGGCTTACTGAGCCAGTAGCTTTCGCAAGATTTCGTCCACCAGTTTGGGGTTGGCTTGGCCTCGGGTGGCTTTCATTACGCCGCCTTTGAGGGCGTTGATGGCTCCCTCCTTGCCGGAGCGGAACTTTTCGGCGGCGTCGGGGTCGTTCTCGATGGATTGGGCGCAGAGGGCTTCGAGTTCGCTCGAGTCCGAGGTTTGCTTGAGGCCCTTCTCCTCTACGATGACCGCGGGGGCCTTGCCCGCGGCGAAGACCTCGGGAAAGATTTCCTTGGCGATGTTGGAGGAGATGGATCCGTCTTCCACCAAGCCGATGAGTTCGGCGAGGTGGTCGGGCGTCACTTTGGAGTCGGCGAGGGGGAGGGGACCGTTTTCGTCGCCGGCGGCGGAGAGTTCCCGGAGTAGGTCGTTGGCCACCCAGTTTGCGGCTTTCTTGGGTTGGCCGCTTTTCTGGGCGACCTCTTCGTAGAAGTCGGCGAGTTTTTTGTCGGGGCAGATGGCGGAGGTGGCGGAGAAGGGCAGACCGTGTTCGTCAAGGAAGCGGCGTTGCTTGTCGAAGGGCATCTCGGGGATTTCGGCTCGGATGCTCTCGATGCGTTCGGGAGGGATTCGGACAGGCATGAGGTCGGGGTCGGGGAAATAGCGGTAGTCGTGGGCCATTTCCTTGGTCCGCATGGGGGTGGTGTAGCGTTGGTCGGGGTTCCAGCGGCGGGTTTCCTGGGTGATGGTTCCGCCTTCCCGGAGGACGGAGGTCTGGCGCTTGATTTCGTACTCCACGCCGTTGCGCACGCCGGAAATGGTATTGAGGTTCTTTAACTCCACCTTGGTGCCGAGGGTTTTCGTACCCACGGGGCGCACGCTCACATTGGCGTCGCAACGCAATTGCCCCTTCTCCATGTCGCAGTCGGAGATGCCGGCGTACACCAGCGAGTTGCGTAGAGAGGTGAGGTAGGCGAAGACTTCCTCCGGTGAAAAGAGGTCCGGCTCGGAGACGATTTCCAGCAGGGGAGAGCCCGCCCGGTTAAAGTCCACGAGGCTGTCGTTCTCGGCGTGGGTGAGCTTGCCCACGTCCTCCTCCAAGTGGATGCGGGTGAGTTGCACCTTGCGGTGTGGGCCCATCTTAGCGGGGTTCTCGCCGGGCATTTCGATTTCTACCAGGCCGCCGAGGCAGATGGGCTGGTCGAACTGAGAAATTTGGTAGTTTTTGGGCATGTCGGGGTAGAAGTAGTTCTTCCGGTCCCACTTGCAGACCTCGGCGATTTCGCAACCGAGCAACAGGCCGACCTTGACGGATTTCTCGATGGCTTCGAGATTCATTACGGGGAGGGCCCCCGGCAGGCCCAGCACCACGGGGTCGGTCAATGTGTTAGGCGGTTCCCCAAAACCACGTCCCACTCGGGTGAACATTTTGGACTTAGTGTCCACTTGCACGTGAACTTCCAGACCGATGACCGCTTCGTACTCCATGAGGGCGCGTCCTTAAAGTTCGGGGCTTTTGCGGCCGTGTCCGTGGGCGTCGTCGTAGGCGTGGGCGACGGACAGCATGTCGGCTTCTCGGAAAGCTTGGCCGATGACTTGCAGGCCCACTGGAAGGCCGGCGGATGTGTGGCCGCAGGGAACGGAGACTGCGGGAAGGCCCGCCAGGTTTACGGAAATGGTAAAGACGTCGCTTAGGTACATGGCGATGGGGTCTTCCGCCCGTTCGTCTTGCTTGAAGGCGGGGGTGGGGGAGGTGGGCGTGAGGATGGCGTCCACTTGCTCGAAGGCTTCTTCGAAATCCCGGCGAATCAGGGTGCGGGTTTTCTGGGCCCGCAGGTAGTAGGCGTCGTAGTAACCGCTGGACAAGGCATAAGCCCCAAGGATGCAGCGGCGCTTCACCTCCTCGCCGAAGCCTTCGCCCCGACTCTTGGCGAAGACGTCTACAGCGTTCTCCGCCCGCTCGCTGCGGTGGGTGTAGCGGATGCCGTCGTATCGGGCCAGGTTCGAGGAGGCCTCGGCGGTGGCCACGAGATAGTAAACGGGCACGGCCAAATCGGTCGTCGGCAGGGAGATCTCCACAATTTCGTGTCCCTCGGCCTTATAGAAGGCAATGGCCTCGTCCACGAGTCTTCGTACCTCGTCGTCGATGCCCTCACCGAAAAACTCCTTCGGCAGGCCCAGCTTTTTCGTGGGAAGAGGTTCTGCCAAGGCGGTTTGGTAGTCTTGCGCCTCCGTCGGGTAGCTCGTGGAGTCCAGAGGGTCGTGGCCCGAAATAACTTGGAGCAGAAGGGCGGCGTCCTCCACCGTTTGGGAGAAAGGGCCGATTTGGTCCAGAGAGGAAGCGAAGGCGGCCAAACCGTAGCGCGAAACCATTCCGTAAGTCGGCTTCATGCCCACCACGCCGCAAAGCGACGCCGGCTGCCGGATTGAACCGCCCGTGTCCGAGCCCAGGGTGAGCGGCGCTTCTCGGGCCGCCACGGCGGCAGCGCTTCCGCCACTGCTTCCGCCGGGAACGCAGGACAGGTCCCACGGGTTGTTCGTAGCGCCGTAGGCTGAATTCTCCGTGGAAGAGCCCATGGCGAACTCGTCCAAGTTAGTCCGTCCCCAGACTAAGGCACCCGCATCCTTCAGTTTACGCGTGGTGGTGGCGTCATAGGGCGAAACATAGTTTTCCAGAATGCGGCTGGCGGCGGTCAGGGGTTGGCCTTTGTGGGAAATAACGTCCTTGAGGGAAACCGGCACGCCGTCCAACGGACCGAGGGTTTCGCCTTTCGCACGACGATCGTCGGAGGCGGCGGCTTGGCTCAGCAGGTCCTGGTCGTCCCGATGAAGGAAGGCGTGAACTTTTTCGTCCACAGCGTCGGCTCGGGAGATGAAGGCCTCGGCCACCTCCCTTGCCGAAGTTTCTCCAGCGGCGAGGGACGCGCTCAGTTCGGCGGCGGTCTTTTCGTGAAGGTCGGACACGGAACGAATCACTCCTCGATAACCCGAGGCACCACCACTTGGTCTTTACGCGTGGAAGGTGCGTTGGACAAGGCCTCTTCCGCCGTGAAGCCCGGACGGGCGACATCCTCGTCCCAAACGTTTTCTCTTGGGAAAGCGTGGGCCGTGGGCTCCACACCCTCGACCTCCACCGCATTTAACTTGTCGAAATACCGCAGTGTGTCCCCGAACTGGGAACGGAACTTTTCCTTTTCCGCATTGGTCAATTCGATGCGGGCGAGGTGGGCGACGTAATCTACGTCCAGTTGGTCGGTTTCGGACATGCGCAGGTTTGAGGAAGATGACTTTTAAAAAGAAGCAAGTCGTTTACCGGAGGAAAAGCCCGAAGCAAAGTGTATTTCTTTTGCAAGCCGCTCCCTTCGGGGCGATCTCCGCCGCAGAAGCGCGGTCAACCTCGCCTGAGGGTTGCGTCGGAGAAGCCTCTGCACAAAATTTTGTCTGAAGTCACCGTCCCGGGCCTCCGAACCATCGACACTCAAGGAGACTTCATTGATTTTCCTGTGTACTCTATCAGGATGTGAGAGAGGAGGTGGCACGACCCCATAGCCATTTCTTCACGATAGAGGCATTCCTATTCACTTTTCGCCGCAAGTTTTTCTTAGCGAACCCCACACCGCTGCGGGATGCTTTCGCCTCGGCTTTTGCTTGGGTGGAATGCGGTTCAGCTCCGCAGTTCGTAGGGGGTGATTTGGGTTAGGGTTTGTTGAGCTTTTTCGAAGGCGGCGTTGACTTCCTTGTCTTCGAGTGTGCGGTCCGGTGCCCGAAAGCGCAGGGTGCAGGCGATGCTCTTTTTGCCTTTGGGCAGGCCAGTGCCGACGAAGAGGTCAAAGACGGAGACTTGTTCGATTTGAAAGGCTTTGCCGGTGGCTTGGGCGGCGGCTTGCTCTACGGCTTGGCGGACTTCCTCGGCCGGAACATCCGCATCGACGAGAAGGGCGAGGTCACGGTTGGCGGGGGGGGAGGCGCCGAAGGGTTGGAACTTGGGGGTCTTGGGTTTCTTGGAGAGGACGACGGGGTCGAGGATGAGTTCGGCGGCGAGGACGGGGCCTTTCACGCCTTTGGCTCGGGATAGGCCGAGGGAGCAGACGCCGAGGTCGAGTTGGGACTTGGTCTTGGCGGCGTCGCCTGCGGTGGCAGCGTGGCCGTCCTGCCAGGCGGGGGAGGCGCCTGCGGGGAGGAGGCGGAGCCCGCCTCGTGGCATGGATACGCCTGTAGCGGCGAGGAGGCGTTGGGCTACGAGCTTGGCTTCATGGAGGTCGGGGGCGGCTTCCGGTTTCCATTCCCGGGCAGCTGGTTGGACGAGGATGGCGAAGGCGATGGAGAGGTATTCGGTCGCGCCTTTGTGGCCAGGGCGAAGGATGCGGCCCGTCTCGAAGACGCGGCGCAGGTCGTTCTGGTTGCGTCGGTTATGAGCTAGGGCGTCGAGGAGGCCTGGAAGAAGCGAGGCCCGGAGGTGGGTGTGATCGGCGGTCAGGGGGTTGGCGAGCTCAAGAAGTTCCGCCGTTTCTGGGCCGTGCCAAGATTTCACTTCCTTGCCGTCGCGAAGGCTGTAGTGAACGCATTCTCGGAAGCCGAGCCCGACGAGGGAATCGGCGGCGCGTTCGCTGAAGGTGAAGAGGGGGGAGTCGTCCCGGGATACTGCTTGGAGCGAGACGCGGGCCTCGGGAATGGTGTCGGCGCCGCGGCCGCGCAGGTATTCCTCCACGAGGTCGATGGGACGCTCTACGTCAGAGCGGTAGGCGGGGACGTTCACGAGGAGCCGGCCGGGTTCACCGGTTTCTTCCACGCCATAGTCGAGGCGGCGGAGGGTGGAGACGATTTCCTCGTCTTCGGCGGGGAAGCCGCAGATTTGGCGTACGAAGTCGAGGGGAAGCTCGATGGAGCGGTCGGCTCGGGGCGGTTTACCCACTTGGATTTCCTCTGCGACGAGTTCGCCACCGGCGGTTTGGAGAATGAGGTCAAGGGCTCGGCGGGCGGCGTAGCGGGTGGCCTGAGGGTCCACGTCGCGGGCGAAGCGGAGGGAGCTATCGGTGTGCAGGCCGAGTTTGCGGGAGGTGGCCCGCACGGCCCCAGGGCGGAACCAGGCGGCTTCGAGGACGAGGTCGGTGGTGGAGTCGTCTACCTCGGCGTCCACGCTTCCCATTATGCCGGCCACGACTAGGGGCTTCTTTGCGTCGGCGATGACCATGTCGCTCTCGTCGAGGGTGCGTTCGACCTCGTCCAGCGTCGTGATGGTTTCGCCGGAGGTGGCCTGTCGCACGATGATTACGGAGCCCGCGATTTTGGCGGCGTCAAAGGCATGGAGAGGCTGGCCCGTTTCCATCAGGACGTAGTTGGTTACATCCACGACGTTGTTGATGGCCCGGAGTCCGACGGCTTCCAGGCGTTGGCGGAGCCAGTCCGGGCTGGGGCCAATTTTCACGCCCTTGACAGCCCAGACTAGGTAAAGGGGGCAGTTTTCTGTTTGGACGGAGAGGGAGCGAAGCGGGTTTTTCTCGGTGGGGGCGGTGAGAGTGGAGGCATCGGTGAAGACCTCTGGGAGCTTGAGGGACTTGTCGTAGCGAGCGGCGATTTCCCGGGCGACGCCGAAGTGGCCGAGCAGGTCCCCTCGGTTGGCGGTGAGTTCGAGGTCGAAGACGACGTCCGCCTCGCCGAAGGCTTGGTGAATGGGGAGGCCGATTTCGGGGCGGTTTTCGAGAATGAGAAGTCCCTCGTGGTCGTCGCCCAGCTCCAATTCCTTGGCGCTGCACATCATCCCCTCGGACTGAACGCCGCGCAGTTTGGACTTCTTTATCTTGAAGCCGCCGGGGAGTTTGGCTCCGGGCAAGGCGACGGGGACGCGGTCGCCGGGTTGGAAGTTTTGGGCACCGCAGACGATTTTGGCGACGGGGGCGTCCTCGCCGACCTTAACCTCGCAGACGCTCAGCTTGTCCGCCTCGGGATGTTTTTCACGGGTGAGGACTTCGCCCACCACGACTTTTTCCATGGGGGCGGGACCGCTCGACTTCACTTCCTCCACTTCCATACCGAGCATGGGGAACACATCGACGAGTTCATCCGACGAGGCCTCCAACTCGACGTAATCGCGCAACCATTCGATACTGACCTTCATGCGTGCGTGCGAAGTTTGTATTAGAACTGGGCGAGGAAACGAAGGTCGTTTTGGTAGAAGTGGCGGATGTCGTCGATACCGTGCAGGAGCATCGCGACGCGCTCGATGCCGAGGCCGAAGGCGTACCCTGTCCACTCCTCTGGGTCGAGGTCTACGTTGCGGAAGACATTGGGGTCCACCATGCCACAGCCCATGATTTCAATCCACTTGTTGCTGAGGCGGCCGAGGTTGGGGGTGAACAGGTCCACCTCGAAGCTGGGCTCGGTGAAGGGGAAGAAGCTCGGACGCAGGCGGGTTTTCACTTCGTTTCCGAAGAGTTCCCGGAGAAGGTGGTCGAGGACGGCCTTGAGGTCCGTGACTGTGACCTTACGGTCCACGTAGAGCCCTTCGGTTTGGTGGAAGTTGGCGCTGTGGGTGGCGTCAACGGTGTCACGGCGAAAGCAGCGTCCGGGAGCGATGATGCGCAGGGGCGGTTTCTCGGCCAGCATGGACCGGATTTGAACCGAGGAGGTGTGGGTGCGCAGGACATGGGCCTCCTCTCCTTTGCGGGAAACATTGCCGAAACAGGCCTCGGGCGGGAAGAAGAGGGTATCCTGCTCGTCCCGGGCGGGATGATCCTCGGGAGTGTTGAGAGCGTCGAAGCAGTACCACTCGGTCTCCACCTCGGTGGCCTCCGCCACGGTGAAGCCGATTTTCCGAAAGATGGATACGATCCGTCGCTTGGTTTGGGTTAGGGGATGAAGACCGCCCACGTAATCGCCGGGCGGCGGCAGGGTGACGTCTGTGGGTTCGCCAAGAGAGGCTGCGTCCTCGGTTCCTTCGAGGCGGGAGACGGTTTCAGCGAACAGATCCTCCAGGCTCTTTTTGGCCTTGTTGATGGCTTGGCCGAAGGCGGGGCGCTCCTCTTTGGGCAAGGATCCGATGTCCTTCATCAGAGTGGTCAGCTTGCCTTTGCCTCCGAGTATGGAAGCCTTGAGCTGGTCGAGTGCGGGGCGTGCCTCGACGGAGGAGAGGGCGGATTCCGTTTCCGCCAAGATGGCTTGGAGTTGCTCCTCCACGCCGAGAGGTGGCCGGCAGGGGGCCTTTAGGCTTCCAAGGCGGCCTTGGCCTTGCTCACCAATTCCT
>CAXGVD010000083.1:0-8781 GCA_964012695.1 uncultured Opitutia bacterium | reverse complement strand
TTCGGCATCCAGCACCACGGCAAGGGCGGAACCGTAAGCTTCCGCAACCTGCGGGTACGCGCCCTTTAGAGCCAACAAACGCAGGATGAATCTCCCAATCCATCCTGAAGTGAGGGTGAAAATCGGCGCGAAGGTCTTGCGGTCCTGCGGCAAAGGGCTTCCAATTCATTGGATTAAAAAGTTCCGGAACAGAAAAAAAAGGCCATCTTTGGGGCGAACAAACGAGATTCCAATGCTACGCTTCGTTTTTCATCGAGGCTCTTGACCTATCCGGGTTCACGCTTCACTCTTCCGCGCATGAAATACGGATTGTTACTCCTCACCTTCGCCGTCTGCCTCCTGTTCACTTCCTGTTCGGGTGAGTGCACGGAATGCGGCCTCGGAGACGACGCCAACGACACCTCCTCCACCGAAGCCCCCTACCCCCTCAAAGTCTGTGTGGTCTCGGGCGAGGCCCTCGGCTCAATGGGCAAGCCCTATGTTCACCTGCACGAAGGCGCAACCGTCAAGTTCTGCTGCAAGCCTTGCCTAAAGAAGTTCAACGAAAAACCCGCCGAATTCCTCGCCAAGCTGAAATAAAAAAAGCCGAAAAAGACCTCGCTATGAAGCCTCGATCTCGCCTCCTCGCCGTGCTACTCGCCGGCTTCGTCGCCCTCTCTTCCTTCGCTACTCGCGCTTGGGCGGAGGAAGGAAAACTAACCGCGAAACGCATCCTCGAACTGTGGAAACAGCCCGACGACCGCAGCGTAATACCCATGGGCTTCAAGCGCTGGCCCAACGCAAGCGAATACCAAGCAAGCCTCAGCATTACGCTGGCTAACGGCGACAAGCACGAAATACCCCCGTTCAAGGTTCCCGAAAAACTCGTCGGGGGCAAACACCTCCTCTACCGCGTCAGCCTTCCCGCCTCACCCGTCGAGATCTACGGAGTCAATTGGCATGACCCCAAGACGGACGTCTACCGCAAAGCCGTCTGCGTCAAGGGGAAGGACGGCGGCGAAGCGGAAGGATTCGAAAAAGTAATCCACTTCATAGGCATACGCTATCCCGGCACGGACCTTTACGCCTTCACGCAAACGGAAGGCGGCCCGCCCAACGAGAAAAGCGTCTACATCGAACGACACACCCCGGAGAAATCCGCATGGAAATTCCTGTTCTACGACGAAAACGGCAAAGTGATCCGCACGGAACGCGGCCAAGCCATCCCCACCAAACGTCCGAAGCGCGCTCCCCCCGTCAAGGATTGAGTTTTAATTTCGGGAAGGCCTCCCGGACTCAGTCCTTCTTCGGGCGAAGAGTTTGCCACCAGCTTTGCTTGGGGGGCGTGCGGATGGCATTCTGCTGTTCCTCGGAGAGGCCGCTTCCGGGGAGCCAGGCTTCGGCGGCTTCCTTATCCCGGCGGTACCAGTTGCGGCCTACGCTGGTGACGGTCTTGGACTGAAGCTCGGGGTCGGTAATGGAGACGGCCCACTCCATGGCGGAAGCTTCGCTTCCTTCTTCCAGAGAGGTGACGCGGGCGTAGGCGGCCACGGCGGGGTCGGTCTCGGGAGAGGAGTCCTTTTGATTAAGCCAGGAGGCGGCCTCGGCAGGTTCGTCCCGGGCCCAGCTTTCGACGATTTCACTCATGCCTTCGCGGCGGGCCCGACCGGCCGGTAGGTCGTCGAAATAGGCGGCGGCCTCGGCGGGCGCACGTTTTCCCCAGTTGTCGCCTAGGCGGATGAGGGCGTCGGCGGCGTAGTCCTCGGAGGCGTGCCCGCGCAACCACTCGGCCACTTGACCGGGGCTTTCGCGGGATTGTTGCTGGGCCACCCGAGTGAAGACACCTTTTTTGTCGGCGTCGTCGGAAAGGTTTTCGGCCCAGGAACTGGTGGAGGCGAAGTCGCGGCGGAGCCGTTCATCGGTAATGGTGCGGAGGAGGTCGGGGCGGTTGCCGCCAGCATCAAGGGAGAGGACGTAGGCGGTGGCGCCTTCCATGTCTTGGGAGGCCCAGCCCTTGACGAGACCAAAGCGGTAAAGTTTGGCCATGCCCGCGTTCTCGGGGAGGTTGACCCAGTCGACAGCGGCTTTGGGTTCGCGGCCGGCCCAACCTTCCAGGACGCCGGCGACGGCGAAGCCGGCCCCGATTCCCTTGGCCCGGCGGTTGGAGTACTCTATGGCGGCAAGGGGGTCGATTTGTCCCCATGCGTAGAGAAGCATGCGGTAGTCGTGGGCGTTCTCGAAGCCGAAGGCTAGCTGATCGAAGGCTTCGACGACTTCGTCCAAGTTTTCGTCGCTGAGTTGCGCGAGGACTTCAGCAAACGCGGCAGAACGAGAAATGGGGTTGGGGTCGTCCTTGGCTGCAAGTAGGGCGTCGCGGAGTTGCTCAGGGGTACGAGAGCGCTTCTTGGCGGTCGCTTCCTGTTCGTCGAGAGCAAGCGTGCCTTGGCCAGGCTGGGTGGACGAGCCTATAAGGGAAGAATCTTTACTTTCCAGACCGCTGGTTTCGCCCGCTGCCCCGTTCGGATCGGCGGCACCCGAACCGGCTTCGGAGGAACTGGCGGACATGGAAAGTGAGGAACCCTGCTGTTCCTGCGAGTCACCCAAGCTTCCGATGAAGTATCCGGCAAGCAGGCCGGCGGCGGCGGCGAGGATTGGATAAGCTTTGTTGGTCATGACGCGTGAAGGTTAGTAACAACTACAGCGTGAACGGCCAAAAGGTTACTTCTTCATCTTCTCGATGGTTCCGTACATGTGGCCGCCCACCTTGCCGTGGGCCCAGGTGCCGGCGTACTTGTCCCCGTCCAACACAACGTGAGCGCTGAAGGTACCGAGCCCCGGGAGGGTCAGGTTCTGCATCGTGACGACGGGCACCTCGCCCACCCACTTGACGGGTATGGGCATGGGCAGGGTGACATCCTTGCCCCCATATTTGACTCGGGCGGTGAAGACCCAGAGGTCGCCGTCACCCAGTTTTTGCACATTTTGGATTTCGTAGCTTTCCTCGGCGGGGCCGCGGTCCTTGCCCGTCACGGTGAAGTGCCCCTTGAGCCGAACATTTTTCATGGCGGCCTCGAAGCGCTTGTGCAGATCCGCCCGACTCGGCGCGGAGAAGACGAAAGGCCCGACGGCCAAGGCCAAGAGGCAGAATAACAAAAACCTTTTCATGAGAGGCATCCTTTGGACGGAAGGGCCAGGAGGCAAGAAAATCGCGTCGAAACTCAACGTTCTCCGCTTGCAGTAGGTCGGTCACTCGGGGCAGGATGCAAAACATCGAAACCATGAACCAAGACGAACTCCACAGCATCCAAGCCCTCAAGCAAGCCAACGCCTCCGAGCACCTTACAGAACGGGAGAAGCATCTCGTGGGGCTCGCCGTCACTCTTACTCGCGGATGTTCCTATTGTTCGGGCGGGCGCATAGAGAAAGCCCGGGTCGCCGGCATCCCCGACGAAACGGTGCAGGCAACCGTGGACCTCACTGCCGCCGTCAACGCCGGCGTAGCCGTTCGCATCGCCCTGCTCGGCATGGAGGGAACGAAAGCCGACCAAGGCGCCTGCGACGACGAAACCTGCTCGGCGGGCTGAAGCTTCGGACGGGCTACCGACTATAGACGTGGAAGGCGCCCACGTCACCCGTCTTCGCGAGAGAAGCGGACTTCCCGGATGTGGCGCTCGTTGCCGGTGGAGCGGGCGAGGTCGGCGTAGAGTTCGGGGCGGCGGCTTCGTATCCAGCGGACGCCCGTGCTCATATGGCGAAGAGCGGGATCGAGGTCGGCAAGCACCATGTCATCCCCCGCCTTCCAGGTCTCGGCGAGGACGTCGCCGTAGGGGTCGAGAATCATGGCGTTGCCCGTGCGCACCTCGTCGTCGTCCCGCCCCACACCGTTGCTGAAGAGAAGAAAGAGCCCGTTGTCGTGGGCCCTGGCGGGAAGCCATTTCATGAGCCACTCGCGGCCTTTCGGCCCCTTCAGCTCGGCCTCGATGGCGTCGGGATCTTCGACCCGGCGTTCCCAGAGGTCGACGTCGATGGTTCCCATGCAGCGGGGGCTGGGCGAGTCACAACCTCCCGTCTGGTGGGGAGCCAGTAGGATTTCCGCCCCGCGCAGGGCGGTGGCCCGGACGTTTTCGCCGAGGTTACAGTCGTAGCAGATGAGGACGCCGGCCTTGGTGCCGTCAGGGAGGTCGAAGACGGTGTAGTCCGAACCCGAGGACATGTGCTCGCTGATGAAGGCGTGGAGTTTGCGGTGCTTGGCGAAGCGCCCGTCGGGCATGGCCACAAAGTAGGTGTTGTAGTTCTGGCCGTCGTCGCCTTTCTCCACGAGGCCCGCCCCTATGGTCAGACCCTTTTCGGCGGAGAGGGCGAGTAGCGAGGTGGCGAGCGATCCGTCGGGAACGGGTTCGGCCAAGACGTCCACCGCCTCGCGGTCCAGGTTCCGGACATGCCAGTAGCCGGTGAGACACATTTCGGGAAACACGACAAGGTCCACCCGCTCCTCCACCGCCTTGTCCACAAAGGAACGCAAGGTGGACAAGTTCGTCTCCTTGTCTCCCGGAAGGTGTTGAAACTGCACGGTGGCGGCTCGCAAGGGATTCATAGCCTGCCAAGCCATAGGGCAGGACGATCCGCCAGCAAGGGCAAAGGCCTTGGGCTCTCCCTCTCGAAATTCAAGGGAAAGTCTACTTTTTCCTGTCAATGGCCCCGCTTTCGACTTAGCTTTTCCGAACATTAACCAAACCAAGGCGGAACCATGTTGAACTTGTTTGGAAGAAAAGAAGGCTTACGCTCGCATTGCGACGGCGTTTCGCGGCGTGATTTTCTCAAGGTGGGTGGGATGGCCGCAGGCGGCCTGAGTATGGGCCAGTTGCTCTCGCTGGAGGCGAATCAGGGCGTGGGCAGCTCGCACAAGGCGGTCATCAATGTATTCCTACCGGGCGGGCCTTCTCACCTCGACACCTTCGACATGAAGCCGAACGCCTCCTCCGAGATTCGGGGCGAGTTCAGTCCCATCCCGACGAACGTCCCGGGGATGGAGATTTGCGAACTGTTCCCACGTCTGGCCAAGATGGGGGACAAGTTCTCCATAATTCGCTCCATTTGCGACTCCGAGGGGGCTCATAGCGCCTACCAGTGTATGACTGGCCGAACGAGGAAGGACGCCAATAACGCGCCCCCCGGCGGTTGGCCGAACTGGGGCTCCTGGATTTCCAAGATACAAGGCCCCAACCACGGCGTGCCCGCCAACGCCTCGCTGGTTTATCCCACGGGAGCGGGCTGGAGCAAGACGGGCGGCGGCGGCTTCATCGGGCCAGCTCACGCCCCCATGCAACTGGTGGAGAAGAACCCCGACAAGCGCGTCTCCAACATGACCCTCCAGGGGCTGTCCCTCGACCGCCTCAATGACCGCGTAGGCCTTCGGGCCTCCCTCGACAAGTTCCGCCGCGACGCCGACTCAACAGGCCAAATGGATGGTCTCGACTCCTACGACTCTCAGGCTCTCGAAATCCTTTCAGACACTGGCCTCGTCGACGCCCTGGACCTATCCAAGGAAGACCCGAAAGTGGTCGAGCGCTACGGCGTGAACGACCCGAAGTACCTGCGGGACGGCGCCCCGAGAATGATTCGTAACTTCTGCGTGGCCCGCCGCCTCGTGGAAGCAGGCGTGCGGGTGGTCTCACTCAATTACGCCCGCTGGGACTGGCACGGGGGCGACGGCCTAAATTTCCCCCGTTCCCGCGAGGAGTTCCCCTTGCTCGACCAAGGGCTCTCCGCCCTCTTTACGGACTTGAGCGAGCGCGGGCTCGACAAGGACGTGTCCGTCGTCGTGTGGGGTGAATTCGGTCGCACTCCGACAATCAACAAGATGAACAGCCGCGACCACTGGCCCCGAGCCTCCTTCGCCCTGCTGGCAGGCGGTGGCATGAACCACGGGCAAGTCATCGGGGCCACGGACAAGCACGGAGCCGACGTGACGGAACGTCCCGTGAAGTTCCAAGAAGTCTTCTCCACCCTATACCACTGCCTCGGAGTGGACCCACGGGCCCAAACCGTCACCGATGTCTCGGGCCGCCCCCACTACCTCGTGGACCCAGACATTACCCCCATCCGGGAGCTGGTTTAGGGGAGTACCCACAAGCTGCGGAATTGTATGACCGCTAAGCGAGGAAACCGAATGCGGTTTCCTCTAATTGAGAAGTTCGTCGCAGGCTTCGTACCAGCCGATCCAGAACTACAAGAATCCCTAGGGGCCACTTCCATGGCCAGTGACCTGTGCCGCAAGCCGATTCTCACGGACCAATCTTGCCGTCTTCTGGAATCGCATGGAGGGGGTGTCGAGGGGCGGCTTTCAAGATTTCGAAGTTTTTCCCAGTTCCGCAGAATGGCGTGGATAGTTTGAAAGACGCTGCCGGAAGGTAGATGAGGGGCAACTTGAGTCGCACCCGCCTGGGACGCTCTCAACGGGCTCGAAGTCGTCCTTTCTTCATAAGCGTTGCTTCCTTCCACTAAAAGGCATGGGGCCAATTCGAGGAAGCCGCCGTTTGAAATTAAAGCAAGGAAGTCTCGTTAGGCCCGCGTTTGATCCGAAATGCTCGCGAACGTTATCGTTTGCCGGAATTGGGTTTTTACTTAGTGTTAACCGCGACATGAACGCCATCCTTCGCTACCTTCTTCTCACCGCCGTCTATGGCCTCGGCGGTTTTCTTCACGCCAAGTTCGAGACCACGGCCACGCCCGTGGACAAGCTGACGGTCAAGGATGGTTTCCGGGCGGAATTGCTCTACACCGTACCCAAGGCTATTCAGGGTTCTTGGGTGGCGATGTGCCACGACGACAAGGGTCGTATCATCGTGAGTGACCAGTTCGGCGGACTGTATCGCTTCAAGCCGCCCGCTCAGGGCAAGGTTTTGCAGGCGGCCGACATCGAGGTCATTCCCGCAAAAATACGGGCCGCTAATGGGTTGCTATGGGCGAACGGGGCATTGTACGTCGGGGTGAACGACTACGAAAGAAAGTTCCCCAGCGGCCTCTACAAGGTGACCGATTCGAACGGCGACGACATGCCTGACAAAGTGGAGCTTCTGCGGGAAATGTTCGCCCGGGGCGACCACGGAATCCACGCCATCCTTCCGGGGCCGCAAAACACGCTCTACCTCATCACGGGCAATAACACCACGCCCCTGAGGACGCGGAAGTCCCGTGTACCGCTCCACTGGGGAGAGGACCATTTGCTCCCCCGAATGCCCGACGGGAGAGGACACAACCGCGACCGACTGGCTCCCGGCGGTATCATATACAAGGTCTCCCTTGACGGCAAAAATTGGGAAATCTTCTCCTCCGGCTACCGCAACATTTACGACGGCGGCGTGAACAAGGACGGCGAACTCTTCACATACGACGCCGACATGGAGTACGACTTCAACACCTCCTGGTACCGTCCCACTAGGGTGTGCCATGTGACCAGCGGCTCCATGTGGGGCTGGCGCAACGGCACGGGCAAGCGGCCCGAGTTCTACGCAGACACCCTGCCCCCCGCCATCAACGTCGGACCCGGCTCGCCCACGGGAACCACCTTCGGCTACGGAGCGAAGTTTCCCGCCAAATACCAGAACGCCTTCTTCATTCTGGACTGGAGCTGGGGCAAGATTCACGCCGTCCATCTGAAACCGCAGGGTTCCAGCTACAAGGCCACCAAGGAGACCTTTATCACGGGCAGTCCCTTGCCCGTCACAGACGTCATCATCCTCCCGCAGGACGGTGCCATGTACTTCGCCATCGGCGGCCGCCGCGTGCAGTCCGGCCTGTACCGTGTCACCTACGTCGGCGAGGAAAGCACCAAGCCGGCGGTGAAGCGGACCATGCACTACGGCCGCATCCTCCGCCAGAAGCTGGAAAACTTACACGGTGTCCGCAACAAGGATGCGGTAAACCAGGCATGGCCTCACCTCGACCACGCCGATCGCTTCATCAGCTGGGCCGCCATGACCGCCGTCATGCACCAACCCGTCGCCGAATGGAAGGACCAGGCCCTGCGGGAGCAGAACGCCAACAAGCGTGTCGCCGCCCTGCTCGCTCTATGCAAGGTGACGGGAAGCGACCCGGCCAACCCAGACCCCGGTCACGACGGCCCGCGCCCGAAGGCTAACGCCGCCTCCTCCAAGGCGATTTTCCAAGCTCTCTCCCAAGTCAAGTGGTCCGAGCTGAACGCCTTCGGCAAGCTAACCCTGCTCCGAACCTACCAAGTCGCTCTGGTACGCCTGCAAAAACCCGAAGCCAAGGCAAAGGCCCGCATCGTCAAGCACCTGAACCCGCTTTTCCCCGGCGAAAACTTCGAGCAAAACTGGCTACTCTGCGAAACCCTCTGCCACCTGCAGGCCCCCGGCGTAGCCGCCAAGGCCATCAAGCTTTTACAAGAAGCTCCCACACAAGAGGAACAAATCGAATACGCCCGCTCCCTCCGCATGCTCAAGACGGGCTGGACTAAGGAACTGCGGACCGCCTACTTCAACTGGTTCCTCAAGGCCGCCAACTACCGTGGCGGCGCCAGCTTCACCAAGTTCATCGAGTTCATCCGCCGAGATGCCGCAGCCTCCATGAGCGACTCGGAAAAAGCCGAACTCAAAGACCTGCTGGCGAAAAAGCCTGAGAGCAAGACGCCATTCGAAATCATGGCTCAAGCCATGATTGGCCGGAAATTCGTCAAGCAATGGACCTTGGAGGAACTCAGCCAAGCAATCGCCGAACTGAAAGGCAGGAACTTCGCCCAAGGACGCAAGATGTTTGCGGCGGGGGGGTGCTTCGCCTGTC